>CAITOG010000060.1 GCA_903893955.1 uncultured Actinomycetes bacterium | reverse complement strand
CCCATGGACGCGACGAACCGGGCCCCACGAGGCCCGGTTCGTCGCTCATGACCTGGTGCTGGGCCGTGGCTCAGCGGGCCTTCTTGACGGCCTTCTTCGCCGCCTTCTTGGCCGGGGCGGCCTTCTTGGCGGGGGCCTTCTTCGCCTCGGCCGCCGAGCAGATCGTGTTCGTGATGACACGGGTCACCCGGTAGGGGTCGATGTTGGCGTTGGGACGACGGTCCTCGAGGTAGCCCTTCTTGTCCTTGGCCACCTGCCACGGGATCCTGATCGACGCCCCGCGGTCAGAGACGCCATAGGAGAACTGCGTGTAGTGCGCGGTCTCGTGCTTGCCCGTCAGGCGCAGCTCGATGCCGACCCCGTAGTTCTCGATGTGCTCGTCAACGGCCGTTCCCAGTGCCTGGCAGCCGGCGATGATGGCCTTCCAGCCACCGTCCTCGCGCATCTCGTTGGTCGAGAAGTTGGTGTGGCAGCCAGCGCCGTTCCAGTCCCCGAGCATCGGCTTGGCCTCGAGCGTGGCGAACACGCCGAAGTCCTCTGCGATGCGGAAGAGGAGCCAGCGGGCGATCCACAGCTCGTCAGAGACCTGGAGCGGCGACAGGGCGCCGATCTGGAACTCCCACTGTCCCATCATCACCTCGGCGTTGGTGCCCTCGATCGAGAGCCCCGCCTCCATGCACGCCAGCGTGTGCGCCTCGACGATGTCGCGGCCAGGCATCTGGTCGCCACCGACGCCGCAGTAGTACGGGCCCTGGGGGGCGGGGTAGCCGTTCTCGGGCCAGCCGAGCGGCCGACCGTTCTGCATGAACGTGTACTCCTGCTCGAGGCCGAAGAGCGGCTCGTAGCCCTTGTACTTGTTCGCCACCGTCTTGAGCTTCGCCCTGGTGTTGGTCGGGTGGGGACGCATGTCGACAGTCAGGACCTCGCACAGCACGAGGATGTCGTCGGGGCCGCGCAGGGGGTCGGGGCACGTGAAGACCGGCCGAAGCACGCAGTCGGAGTTGTCACCGGTCGCCTGGTTGGTGCTCGAGCCGTCGAAGCCCCAGATGCCAGGCTCCTTGCCGTCAGCGAGGACTTTGGTCTTGCTCCGCATCAATGGCGACGGCTCGGTGCCGTCGATCCAGATGTACTCAGCTTGGTAGGCCACAGGTTCTCCTTCTCTTCTTCCTGGTTCTCAGGACTCATCGGGCTTCGATCGTGCGCACACGAACAGGCGCTCGGCACAGCAAGCTGCGCTCCACGTCCAGCTCCATTGTGCCTGTCGATCGCAAACAACACATCTCTGGCATGTAAACGGCGTGTGAACTCGACGCGGCTCGGTGATCGTCGCTCGAGCGGGAAGGGTGCCCGACCGGGGAGTCGTTAGGCTTCGCTGATGAGCTCGATCCGAGTGGCGGCCGCCCAGATTAACCCGACCGTTGGCGATCTTGCGGCCAACGCCCGAGCGGCGATCACCGCGATCGAGCAAGCCACGGTGCGCGGCGTCGATCTTGTCCTGCTCCCTGAGCTCGCCATCACGGGCTACCCACCAGAGGACCTCTTGCTCAAGGAGGGCTTCGTCGCAGACGCCCAGATCGCCCTGGCAGAGGTGGTCGCCGCCACAGCTGGTGGCTGTGCGGCGGTGATCGGCGCGGTGCTGCCCGCCGATGCTGTCTCGGCAGGCTCGCTCGAGGAGCCGGCCGATGCCGGGAGCCGCCAGCTCGTCAACGCAGCGGTGGTGGCATCCGGTGGACGAGTGGTGGGGACGGTGGCGAAGCGCCTCCTCCCCAACTACGCCGTGTTCGATGAGCAGCGGTGGTTCCGGTCGGGGACAGGCCCCCACCAGCTCTTCCGGGTGGCAGGGTGCGTCGTCGGCATCGCCGTGTGCGAGGACCTCTGGCGCTCAGAGGGACCTGCCGCGTCGATGGCCGCCGAGGGAGCCCAGCTGATCGTCTCGATCAACGCCTCGCCCTACTCGCTGCGTCAACAAGTGGAGCGGCGCCAGATCCTCGCTGACCGTGTGGCGGAGACCGGCTGCGCCATCGCCTACGTCAACCAGGTGGGGGGCCAGGACGAGCTCGTCTTTGACGGCGGCTCCATGGTGGTCGGCGACGATGGGCACCTGCTCGGCCAGGCTCCCACCTTCGTCGAGCACCTGCTCGTCGCCGATGTCGAGCTGCACGGCTCGCTCGACGAGGTCACCGAGGGGCTCATCGAGATCAGCAGCATCCCGCGACGCGTTGGTCCCGCCGACGAGCTCGACATCTGGCCGTCGCGCCCGGTCGAGGAAGAGGTCTACGACGCGCTGGTGCTCGGCACCCGTGACTACCTGACCAAGAACGGCTTCACCGAGGCGGTGATCGGGATCTCCGGTGGGATCGACTCAGCTCTCGTGGCCGCGATCGCCGTCGATGCCATCGGTGCGTCGGCGGTTCGAGGCATCTCGATGCCATCGCGCTACTCCTCAGACCACTCTCGCTCTGACGCCGAGGACCTGGCGACGCGCCTTGGCATCAGGCTGGACACGATCGCGATCGAGCCTGCCCACGTGGCCTTCTCGACGATGCTCGCCGGGCCGCTCGACGGCGAGCCTGTCGGCTTGACCGATGAGAACCTCCAGAGCCGGCTTCGAGGCGTCCTCTTAATGGCGATCTCCAATGACACCGGCGCCATCGTGCTGACCACCGGGAACAAGTCGGAGATGGCGACTGGCTACTCGACCCTCTATGGCGACTCCGCCGGGGGCTTCGCTGTGATCAAGGACGTACCCAAGACGCTCGTCTACGACCTGTGCCGGCACCGCAACGAGCTGGCGGCTGCTCGCGGCGAGGTCCCACCGATCCCCGCAGCGATCATCGAGAAGCCGCCATCAGCGGAGCTTCGACCCGACCAGAAGGACGAGGACTCACTGCCCCCCTACGAGCTCCTCGATCCGATCCTGGCGGCCTATGTCGAAGACGACCGCACGGTGCCCGAGCTCATCGCCGCCGGGCACGACCCGGCGCTCGTCGAGCGGGTGGCTCGACTCGTCGATCTGGCGGAGTACAAGCGCCGCCAGATGCCGCCCGGGGTCCGGATCACGACCAAGGCCTTCGGCAAGGACCGTCGGATGCCGATCACCAGCCGGTACCGCTCGACGTCGGGCCGATGACCAGCTGGCGCTCAGGGGACCAGACCGCCGTCGAGCTCGGGCGGCTCCTCGCCGTCGAGTCTTGGCTCCACCAGCAGCTCGGCGAGGCGTCGAGGACCGCGCAGTCCCCAGCGCTCGTCTGCCTCCTCGACGAGCGCTCGATGCTGCACGCCAGCCACGTCGAGCTGCTCACCGACCACCTGCCGAGACGAGACGGGGTCGATCGCGCCAGCCTGCTCGTGCTCGGCGAGCTCGAACCGGTCGTCGAGCAGCTTCGCAACCTGGCAGGTGACGCTGCGACCTTGCTCGTCGCGTACCGCGAGGTGCTGGTGGTGCGGGTGATTGAGGCGGTCATCTCGCTCGAGGTGGGCTGCTCTGACGCCGCAGAGCGGTCCTTGCGTCGATCGCTCGGCCTGGTCCTCACGGATCTCGAGGAATCCCTCAGACCCCTTGATGCGACGCTTGGACGCCTCGCCATTGATCGTGCTCCGCTGCCGCCGGCGGTGGCCGCCTTCGCGCAGCGATGCACCGAGGTCGTCGGACCGCTCGGACTGGTCTCGTGAGCTCGCCGTCAAGGGGGCTTGACGGCACCGGTACAATTGCTTCACTGCGAATCGCGCTTGAGGCACAAGTCCGGCGAGCGGTCCAGAACAGGGAGCTCACAGGCGAGTGCTGGTGAGCTCCATCGAGAGCAGCGGCTGAAAGGCACCACCACGTGGCGAAGGAACGTATCGAGCGGGACGACGAGGACCTCGTCCGCCTCTATCTCACCGACATCGGCCAGTACCCCCTCCTGACGAAGGATGACGAGGTCAGGTTGGCGCAGGCCATCGAAGCCGGACGTGAGTCGGCTGAGAAGCTCGAGGCCGGCGGCAAGATGACCGCTGCGGAGCGTCGCAAGATCAAGATGGAGGCCAAGCGGGGCGAGGACGCCCAGCAGACCTTCGTGCAGTCCAACCTCCGGCTCGTCGTCTCAATCGCCAAGAAGTACCAGGCCTCAGGACTCCCGCTGCTCGACCTCATCCAGGAGGGCAACCTCGGTCTGATGCACGCCGTCGAGAAGTTCGACTGGCGCAAGGGCTTCAAGTTCTCGACCTATGCCACCTGGTGGATCCGCCAGGCGATCACGCGAGGCATCGCCAACACAGGTCGGACCATCCGCCTCCCAGTGCATGCCGGCGACACGCTGGCGCGGGTCCAGAAGGCGCAGGCTCGTCTCGAGCTCAAGTTCGGACGGCCGGCCACGCTCGCCGAGCTCGGTGCTGAGGTCGAGATGCCAGAGGACAAGCTCATCGAGGCACTCCGCTTCCGAGCTGAGCCGCTCTCCTTGTCAGAGCCGCTTCGAGAGGATGGCGACGCCGAGCTCGGTGACGTTGTCGAGGACCGCTCTGCCGAGTCGCCCTTCGAGGTGGCTGCGGTGGCGCTGCTGCCCGACGAGATCCAGCGCCTCTTGGCACCGCTCGACGAGCGTGAGCGGGAGATCCTCCGGCTCCGCTTCGGGCTCGATCGCGGCGAGCCGCGCACATTGGAAGAGGTGGGCGAGCACTTCAATCTCACCCGAGAGCGGATCCGTCAGATCGAGGCCCGGGCGATGTCCAAGCTCCGTCACCCGTCGTCGGACACCGGCGCCCGTGACCTGCTCACCGTCTGAGGTCTAGGCTGAGCCCCATGAAGAAGCTCCTCATCCTCGCCCTCATCGTTGCCATCGGTCTCGTGGCCGCCAAGCGCCTCAAGGACGCCTCGGCCTGATCCCGGCGGCGTCGGCCTCAGGCTGGCGTCTTGACCCTGCTGCCACCACCGTGGCGGCGACTGCCACGGAGCACCGCAAGTGCCACCGCGCCCGCCAACGCAAGCCCGCCGGTCACGATCGGCGTGCGGAGGGTCACGCGGTCTCGCAGCTTCACTGGCTTAGTGAACGTCATCGTCTCCCACTCGCGCTCCTGTGCCACCTTGGCCAGAGCTCGATCAGGGTTCACCGCTACCGGATGCCCCACCACCTCGAGCATCGGGATGTCCGTCGCAGAGTCCGAGTAGGCGCTTGAGTGTGCCAGATCGATGCCGGTCCGCTCGGCGAGCTCGGTGATCGCCACCGCCTTGTTGGGTCCGTAGCAGTAGAAGCCCATGTCGCCGGTGTAGCGATCCTGCGCGTCCACCTCACCTCGGCTGGCGAGCGCGCCATCCACGCCGAGGAGCTCGGCGAGCGGGGTGACGATCTCCTCGGGTGCGGCTGACACGATGTAGATGCGGTCGCCCCGGGCTCGGTGGAACTCCATCAGCTCGAGCGCCTCGGCGTAGATCAGGGGCTCGATCGTGTCGATCAGGGTCTCTCGCACGATTGAGGACACCTGCTTGCGGTCCCACCCCTTGGTCAGCTGGAGCATCGACTGGCGGACCTTCTCGAGCCGATCCTCGTCAGCGCCGAAGCGAAGGAAGATCAACTGCTGGATGGCAGCTCGTGCGACTGTGCGTCGCGTGATGAGCCCCTCTTTGCGGATCGGGCGACCGAAGGCGACGATCGATGCCTTGGCGATGACGGTCTTGTCGAGATCGAAGAAGGCGCCATTCACACCACTGATGCTACGACCTCAAGGTGTCGCGGAGGTGACGCCTCGCTGGACGTGAGGTTTCTAGGGAGCGACGAAGAGGCGCTGGATCTCCTCTTCGTCGTCAGCGCTGACGAGCACCAGGACCTCGTCGCCCTCGTGGAGGACGACCTCATCGTCGGGGTGCTGGAGCCGCCCGTCCCGGATGATGGCGACGATGGTCGAGTCTGGGGGCATCGAGAGCTCGCCGAGCGAGGTGTCGATCGCCGGCGATGAGGCGGCCAGGGTGACCTCGAGCAGGTTGGCCGTGGCGCGCTCGAACTCGAGGAGCCGGACGAGCGAGCCGACAGAGACGGCCTCCTCGACCAGTGCGGTGAGCTGCTGGGGCGTCGAGACCGATACGTCCACGCCCCAGCTCTCGTTGAAGAGCCATTGGTTCTTCGAGTTGTTGACTCGAGCCACCACCCGCGGGACTGCGAACTCCTGCTTGGCGAGCAGCGAGATCACGAGGTTGTCCTCGTCGTCGCCGGTGGCAGCCACGACGACCTCGGCTGTGCCGACGCCGGCTCCTTGGAGCGAGGCCACCTCGCAGGCGTCGCCGAGGAAGAGGGTGAGGTTGGACTGGTGGCTCAGCTTTTCGATGATCGAGGGATCCTGCTCCATCACCGTGACGTCGTAGCCCTTGGACGTCAGATCGGTTGCGATCGCGACACCGACAGAACCGCCTCCTGCGACCATGACCTTCATCTAGGTGCTCCCTGCAGCAATTCATTGAGCTTGTCCTCGGCCCCTGCGACCACTGCGAACTGCAGCATGTCGCGCTCTTGGCCGACGAGATCCTTGACGTCGAGACGAGAGACGCCCGATCGGGTTACCGCGATCAGCTGGATCTCGCCGGGGATTCCGAGGGCGCTCAAAGAACGCCCTGCCAGGGCCTCAGGCAGCGGTCGTTCGATGATCAGCAGCGAACCTGAGGCGTCGCTCCAGGAGTGGGGGCTTGTCTCAGGCAGGAGCCATCGACGGACCTGGTCGATGGTCCACGTGACGGTGGCCACAGTCGGGATGCCCAAGCGCTGGTAGATCTCAGCGCGTCGGGGGTCGTAGATCCGGGCGACCACATTGGGAATCTGGTAATTCTCCCGAGCGATGCGAGCGCACAGGATGTTGGAGTTGTCGCCGCTCGTCACCGCTGCCAGGGCATCCGCCTCGTGCGCGCCAGCCGAGCTCAGCGCGTCGCGGTCGAAGCCCGACCCCACGATGGTCTTGCCAAGGAAGCCAACGTCGAGCCGCCGGAAGGCACGCTTTGACTTGTCGATGACCACGACGTGGTGGCCCTCCTCGCTCAGCGCGTTCGCGAGCCCAGAGCCGACGCGGCCGCAGCCGATGATGACGACCTTCATGCCCTGATGCCACCACATCTCGACTGGTTTCGCAATGTCGGCTGAGGCCTGCGCTCGCGCAGGCGTAGATTGGAGCGGATGTCGAGCACCCAGGGGATGGACGAGGCGACGAGCCGACTGCAACCGCGTCGAAGCGTCACCCGCAACCTCGCCCAGCAGTTCCCTGAGACCTTCGGCTATCGGGTCAAGAACGTTCTGTTGGGTGCCCCCAAGGTGTCCGAAGAGCTCGAAGACGAGCGCCTCGGCAGGCCAACCGCACTCGGTGTTCTCGCCCCAGACTGCATCTCCTCGTCGGCGTACGGCACCGAGGAGATGCTCACCCAGCTGACGCCCTACATCGGCCTGGCGGCGTTCACGATGGTGGTGCCGATCACCATGGCCATCATCGGCGTGCTGTTCTTCGTCACCCTCTCGTATCTCGACGTCATCGGCTTCTACACGAAGGCCGGCGGCGCCTACGTGGTGGCTCGTGACAACTTCGGCCCACGGGTGGCCCAGATCGCAGCGGTGGCGCTGCTGATCGACTACACCGTCACCGTCGCCGTGCAGACAGCGGCAGGCACTGCTGCCCTGACCTCAGCGGTGCCGAGCCTGCTGCCATGGACGCTTGAGATCACCGTCGGGGTCGTCGTGATCCTCATCTACGGCAACCTGCGAGGCATCAAGGAGGCGGGTCGCTTCTTCGCCATCCCGACCTATGTCTACGTCTTCGCCTTGGTCTGCATCATCCTGGTCGGCTACTACAAGGCGGCCGTGGGGACGCTGCCCGTCCTCCCGATCCCACCTCACCACCTGCTTGTCGACGGCACCTTCGGGACGCCCGGCTCGGGCTGGCTGATGGGCCTCGCCTTCATCTACCTGCTCCGCTCATTCGCCAACGGTGGCTCCTCGCTGACCGGCCTCGAGGCCATCTCGAACGGCGTT
>CAITOG010000059.1 GCA_903893955.1 uncultured Actinomycetes bacterium | reverse complement strand
TGCGCCTGCCCCGCCTCCTCGTGGAGGGGCAGGCGCAGCCGCGAGGCGGGTTGGTAGTTGGGCCCCGCTGTCACGTCGACTCGCTCGAGGAGCGAGACGCACGAGGGCTCGAGCAGCGCCGCGAGCTCGAGGGTCGGTTCGATGCCGAGCAGCTCGAAGGGCGGCGAGCCGAGTCGATCGGTCTCATCCTCTAGGTGCTGGCGAAGCGCCGTCCCTTCGGCGACCACCTGACCATCGTCAGCCAAGCCGCGCCGCTCGAGGGCGCGCCACCCAGCAGCCAGATCCTCGTCGCTCGTCCCACGAGACCGAGCGAGCCAGTCATCCTCGTAGCCGAGCCAGGCGTTGTGGAGGATCGATGCCTCGGCGTGGGTGAGCCCCGCCGCGACGACCAGCGCCCAGTGGGTGTCACCACGCCACTCTCGGAGCGCGTTCACCGCATGCCAGCCCGACAGCACCGGATCGTCGGGACGCTCGACGTCGAGCACGGCGCCGAAGAGGACTCGACCGACGCGCGGCAGCTGGTCGACGACACCCCACAGACGTGCTGACCAATCTGCGAGCACCTCCATGATGTTCGGAGCGAACGCTTGAAGTCCCTCGAGGACCGCAGCGTCACGAGCCCGCCAGCACTCCATGAAACGCGTTCGGTCACCGAGGATCTCGAAGGTCAAGGCGATGCCGAGCGGGCTGATCGATCCGAATGCCGCGCTCACCGCCTCGGGGCCGGCCCCAGCCAGCGGGGCACACCTGCTGGCGATGTAGCCGAGCGGTCCCGGCAGCCCGAGGGCTTCGAAGCGGGCGATCGCTCCCGGATCCCAGAAGATCCACCCGACGGTGGTCTGGATCGAGCGCGAGATCCTCCTCGTCGCTTCCAGCACCTCGACGTCGCTGGTCTCTGCCATCCCAACCTCCACGCGATCTCGATTTCGGTATCCCACGCCACCTGAGGAGATCTCAGCGAGACGGTCACTCCACGGGGAACTCTCGCAGCATCATGGGCCTATGACCAACCGCACCGTTCGCACCAAGTCCGCCGCCCTCGGTGGCGCCCTGCTCCTCGGCGCTGTCGCCCTGGCCGGCTGCTCGAGCTCAAGCTCGAGCTCGTCGACGACGACCAAGTCGACTCTCGATCCCGACGTCGAGCAGGTGCTCGCACTCGCCCACGGCGTGGCCGCCAAGGAGGGCCTCAAGCCATCTGAAGTCACCGTCACCGCCAAGGTGTCGCCAGCCAACGACTCATGGATGCGCTTCACCGTCACGCCGAAGCCTGGGGCATCGAACAGCGTCCAAGGTGGCTACGGCTATGCCCACCAAGCGCAGACCTGGTCGGTCGTGGCGACAGGGACCGCACAGGTCGGGTGCCCGGTCAACGGACAGCCACCCACCGTGCCCCTCTCGGTCATCACATCCTTCGGGCTCACCTGCCCCACCGCCTGAGCACCGAAGGACCGCCGGCCCGGCGTGACCTACGCCAGCGCAACCACCTCGTAGCCATCTGCACACGGGCGCACGAGCCAGCCGTCGAGCGCCAGCCCATCGAGGCCTGCGAGACCCTGGCGCAGCAGCACGAAGGCAATCCTGCCCTTGACGGCCTTGGCTGCGTGGCCAGCCGCCCCCACGCCGTCAGCCGCTTTGAAGTGCACCGAGATGACGTCCCTGTGCCGGCCAAGCTCTTCGACGTCGATGGCCGCCCTGTGCTCGCCAGGCAACAGGTCCACGATGATGCCAGAGCCGAAGCGGGCGATCGCTCGTGTAACCGATGACCGCCAGAACGCTCCCAGCTGTCCGATCCCGTCGATCCGGGCCGTCATCTTGAGCCGGTAGTCGGCGATGAGGTCGTCGGCGGTGGTCACGCCGTAGACACCCGACGGCACGAGGATCCTCGAGAGCTCAGCATCGGTCAGATCCTCAGGGGCAAGGTGCTCCCAGACGACCCCGGTGTAGCGCTGCCACGCCGGCAGGACCGGTGGTCGCCCAGTGGCCAACGACGACATGGCGGCGAGCGCACGATCGAGCAGCTCGCCTCGGACGCCAACCACCTTCGCCAGCTCTGATGGCGAGCGGGCGCCAAGTGTGGCGCCGATCGCGGCACGGACTCTGCGGCGCTCTGGAGCGAGCCGCCGAGCAAATCGCGTTGCCTGAGGTCCCCTGAGCCCGCCCGCCGCCTTGCCCTCGGATGGAGGCAACAAGAGGACGAGCTCATCGGGTTCCGTGGTCACGTCGGGGATCGTAGGACCGACAGCAGCCTTGTCCTCGCGATGGCGAACATCTCGGTTTGAGATGGCAGTTCGTGACCTTCGGCCCTATCTCGATGGGGGTGCCTCTCGGTAAGACCTTCCTATGACGAACCTCCTGGCTGGCATCTCACCCTTGGTCCTCGCGCGTTGGCAGTTCGGCGTGACGACCGTCTTCCACTTCCTCTTCGTCCCCCTGACGATCGGACTCGCCTTCCTTGTCGCCGTCCTCCAGACGGCGTTCTACAAGACGAAGAAGCCCGAATACGACCGCCTCGCCCGCTTCTACGGCAAGCTGTTCTTGGTCAACTTCGCCATCGGCGTGGTCACCGGCATCGTCCAGGAGTTCCAGTTCGGGATGGCCTGGTCGCACTACTCGACCTTCGTCGGCAACATCTTCGGAGCCCCGCTGGCCATCGAGGCGCTGCTGGCGTTCTTCATGGAGTCGACCTTCATCGGCCTCTGGATCTTTGGCCGTGACCGGCTCTCCCCGAGGCTCCACCTCGCCTCGATCTGGCTGGTGAGCCTTGGGACCACCCTGTCGGCTGCCTTCATCATCGCTGCGAACTCGTGGATGCAGCACCCGGTCGGCTACAAGATCGATCAGGCCACCGGGCAGGCAGTCATGACCAATTTCTGGGCTGTCATGTCGAACTCGACCTTCATCAGCGCCTACCTCCACGTCCTGACCGCTGCCCTGGCCACCGGCGCCACCTTCCTCCTCGGCATTGCCGCTTGGCACCTCAAGAAGAAGAACGACACCTCGGCTTTCGCCAAGGCCGCCGCCATCGGCGTGGTCGTCCTGCTGCTCTCGACCCTCGCCACCATGTTCATGGGCGACAACCAGGCACGCTTGATGACGCAGCAGCAGCCGATGAAGATGGCTGCTGCCGAGGCGCTGTACAACTCCGAGAACGGCGCCAGCTTCTCGTTGCTGACCATCGGCAACCTCTCGGGCGACCCGGTCTTCCAGATCCGGGTGCCCCACGCCCTCTCGGTAATGGCCACCGGTCAGTGGAACGGCAAGGTCGCCGGCATCAACGAGCTCCAGGCGGCCGACGTCGCGAAGTATGGCCCCGGCAACTACAAGCCGATGCTGTGGGTGACCTACTGGAGTTTCCGCCTGATGATCGGCTTCGGCATGCTGATGCTGCTGCTCGGGGTGCTCGGGATCTGGCTGCTCTGGCGGGGCAAGCTCCCGACATCTCGGAGGTACCTGACCTTCGCCACCTGGATGATCGGCGCCCCATTCCTGGCCAACTCGTTCGGGTGGATCTTCACCGAGGTGGGTCGCCAGCCCTGGATCGTCTACGGCCTGATGTTCACGGCCAAGGGCGTGAGCCCTGTGGGGACGGGCTACTTCGCCACCAGCCTCATCGGCTTCACCGTGCTCTACGGCGTGCTCGCCATCGTCGAGATCAGCCTGATGTTCACGCTGGCCCGCCGAGGCACCGCTGAGCTCATCGAGAGCGACGACACCCCTGACGACGAGCAGGCGGAGCGCCCCTTCGCCCTCATCTACTGAGCTTCGAGAAGAACCAAGGAGACCACACGTGACTAGCGCACTGACCCTCGCAACCGCCGGGCCGAGCGGCCTCGCCATCTTCTGGTTCGCCCTGATCGGCGTCCTGTGGGTGGGCTACTTCCTGCTCGAGGGCTTCGACTTCGGCGTCGGCGTCCTCTATCCCTTCCTCGGTCGAGACGACCTCGACAAGAGGATGATGATCAACGCCATCGGGCCGACCTGGGACGGCAACGAGGTCTGGCTGCTCACCGCAGGCGGCGCCACCTTCGCCGCCTTCCCGCTCTGGTACGCCACGGTGTTCAGCGGCTTCTATCTGGCGCTTTTCTTGATCCTGGTGGCGCTCATCGCTCGAGGGATGGCCTTCGAGTTCCGCGGCAAGCGCGACTCGGCTCGCTGGCGCTTCTGGTGGGACACCGCCATTGTGGTCGGGTCGTTCCTCCCCGCCCTGCTCTGGGGTGTTGCCTTCGCCAACTTCCTCCACGGCGTCCCGATCGCTGCGAACGGCACTTGGGTCGGCGGCTTCTTCCAGCTCGTCAAGCCCTACGCCCTCTTGGGTGGGTTGACCACGCTGTCGCTGTTCACCCTGCACGGTGCTGCGTTCCTCGGGCTTCGCACGACAGGCGATCTCAGAGAGCGCTCACGGTCGATCGCCATGAAGCTGGCCATCCCCACCTTGGTCATCACCTTCGGCTTCTTCCTCTGGACCTACCTCGACGCCGTGCATCGCCACCACTCGGGCCTCGTCCCACCGTTCCTGCCGATCCTGGCGTTGCTCGCCCTGGCCGCAGTGGGCTGGCTGGTCCGTGAGCGCCTGGAGGGCTGGGCCTTCACCGCGACCGCCTTCACCATCGTCGGCTGGACCGCCACCATGTTCCTGGCGCTCTACCCACGAGTGCTCGTGTCCTCGATCGCACCTCGCTTCGACCTGACGATCGCCAACTCGGCCTCGCAGCACTACACCTTGATGGCCATGACGATCATCGCCTTGATCTTCACGCCCTTCGTGCTCGCCTACCAGGCGTGGAGCTACTGGGTGTTCCGCCAGCGGATCCGTCGTCCCGGCGAGGAGATCGCGCCAGAGGGCGTCGAGACGCCATCGGTCCCTGCCAGCACGGATGGCTAAGAGCTCCGCTCCCTCCTCTCCCGCAGCCACGCCGCCGGCGATCCGTCCCCCGATCGACCGACGGCTGCTGCGCTCGACGCCATCAGCACGCCGGGCCATCGGCCTCGCGGTCGTCCTCGGCTCGCTGAGTGCCATCGCGGTAGTGGTCCAGGCGGTGGCGCTGGCCGACCTCATCGGTGGCGCCTTCGCCAGCCACGGTCGACACTGGTCGCTCGCCGCCACCATCGTCTTCGTCGTGACGGTCCTCATCCGCGCCTTGTGCCAGCTGCTCAGTGACGCTGTCGGCGATCGAGCTGCCTCGAAGGTCGTGCGAGACCTGCGTGCTCCCGTCATCGCCAGCGTGACCGCAGGGAACGAGACGACCTCGACCAGCGCCACCGTCACCCTCTTGACGAGAGGGTCCGACGCAGTCGGGACCTACCTTTCTCGCTACGTTCCTGCCCTCGTCCTGAGCATCGTCGCTCCAGCGATCACGATCTGTTGGATCGCTGTCTCAGATCCCGTGAGCGGCGTGATCGTGATGGCAACCGTGCTCGTCCTGCCGGTGTTCATGGTCCTGCTCGGCAAAGAAGCTGCCGATCGCATGCGGGCGACCTGGTCGACGACGGCACTGCTGAGCGGGCACTTCGCCGATGTGCTCCGCGGCATGCGGACGCTGCGATCCTTCAACCGGGCCGAGGCGCAGGTCGAAGTTCTCGAGGGAGCAGGCGAACGTCTTCGTCGCACCAGCATGGGCACGCTCAGGGTCGCTCTGCTCTCCTCGTTCACCTTGGAGCTGCTCTCATCGTTGGCCACCGCGCTGGTGGCGCTCAGCCTCGGTCTGCGGCTGATCGCCGGCCACCTCAACCTCTCGGTGGCGCTCGCTATCTTGATCGTCACCCCAGAGGTGTACCTCCCCCTCCGCAGAGCCTCGGCGCAGTTCCACGAGGCCACCGACGGCGTCGGTGCAGCGTCAGACCTCCTCGACCTCGCTGAGGCCGCACGTCCTGCGCCTCGCCCTGGAGGCAACCGCGGACCTGAGTTGCTCGGCGCCATCGCCGTCGGCCACACGCCATCGATCACCTTGGACGGTCTGGTGCTCGGCCACGACGGCTCGGCGCTCTGGACAGCGCCGGTCGACCTGCGCCTGCAAGCGGGTCAGCACGTCAACCTCGTCGGCCCGAGT
>CAITOG010000058.1 GCA_903893955.1 uncultured Actinomycetes bacterium | reverse complement strand
CGCCCTCTGATGGGAGCATCTAGATGAGCACCGTAAAGGTGACCGACGAGAGTTTCGAACGCGACGTGCTGCAATCCACGACGCCCGTCCTGGTGGATTTCTGGGCCGAGTGGTGCGGACCGTGCAAGCAGATAGCGCCGATTCTCGAGGAGATCGCGACCGAGCAGGAGGGCAAGCTCAAGATCGCGAAGCTCAACATCGACGAGAACCTCGACGTGACACGTCGGTTCGAGGTGATGAGCATCCCCACCCTGCTGCTGTTCAAGGACGGCCAGCCCGTTCAGCGCCTGATCGGGGCAAAGCCCAAGGGGGCGCTGCTCCAAGAGATCAGCGCCTACCTGGACTGATCGCGGTCCTCCCCCTCGCTGAGGGGGATCTTGGAGCCCCTGTTGAAGACCTGCAGGAGCGGCTGACGAGGGTCGCCGCCCTCCCGATCACCGACCCTGTGGGAAACTTCGGCTCGTCGACGCGCGCCGCCGTCGAGTCGTTTCAGCGAGTCCGGGGGCTTCGGATCGACGGGGTCGTCGGGCCAAGCACCTGGTCGACGCTGGTTGAGGCCGGTCTGAGCCTCGGTGACCGCCTCATCTACCGCAGCCATCCGATGCTTCGGGGCGACGACGTGGCCGAGCTCCAGAGCCGCCTGTGCTCCCTCGGCTTCGACACCGGTCGAGTCGATGGGATCTTCGGTGACGCCACCGCACAGGCCTTGGCCGAGTTCCAGCGAAACGTGCAGCTTCCAGTCGACGGCATCGCCGGGGCGAGGACGATCGACGAGCTCGTCCGTGTCTCCGCCCGACACCAGACCCTTGCCCTCGTGACCACGGTCAGGGAAGCCGAGCTTCGACGCCTCGAGCCGCCCACCCTTCGTGGCCGGCACCTGGGTCTCGGCGAGATCGACGGGCTCGGGACGATCATCACCGCCGCCCTGGCCCGCCGGCTGAGCGCTGCTGGTGCTCGCGTCACCCTGCTCAGCCATCTCGAGGAGTCTGCCCAGGCAGCCGAGGCCAACGCTGCCGGGGTTCACGTCTACGTCGGGATCAAGCTCACGGATGCAATTCAGGGTTGCAACATTGCCTACTACTCCGGCTACTCCTATGAATCGGCTGCAGGTCGCGACCTCGCTGAGCGGATGGAGGGCCTGGTAGGTCGCGCGCTCAGCCAGGCCACGCAGGCACAGGGCATGACCATCCCGATCCTTCGTGAGACCCAGATGCCGGCGGTCCTCATCGAGATCGGTCCCGCCGGTCACGTGGTCGAGCACAGCTCGCAGGTCGCCGAGGCGCTCGCTGCTGCCATCGTGGCCTGGGCTGAGGGTGAGCAGAGCCCCAACTAGGACCCTCGAGGCTCGCTGGCGAGCACTCGATCTCTCATCGATGCACGATGGTCGCAAATGTGATGGTTTCGCGAACACATCGCGACAATCCACAACCTAATGCACAGGGTGGGGAAAACGGTCTATCGAGGGTTGAGCGAACCCTCGATGCCTGGAATCTCAGGTCAAACGGGGTTTCCCGGACGCTGCGATCCGAGCATCTGGCGGTAGATCCGCTCAAGATCCTCGAGGGTCGCGAACTCGACCAAGAGGCGACCACGCTTGGCTGAGAGGTCCACCTTGACCCTGGTGTCGAGATGGCTCGAGAGCAGCTCCTCGAGCTCGAGGATCCCAGGAGGTGGCAGCGGACGCGGTGCAGTGCGACGGGGCTCGGGCTGACGTGGACTCGGCACGGTGACGCCACCCGCCTCGCCATCCTCGCTCGACTCACCAGATGCTCCCTGAGGCACCCCTCCGTTGCGGACCAGCTCCTCGGTCGCTCGGACAGAGAGACCCTCAGCGACGACCAGGACCGCCAGCTCCTCCTGGAGCGATCGATCAGGCGTCCCCAACAGTGCACGTGCATGGCCTGCAGAGATCTGACCCTCCTGGAGGGCTCGCTGCACCCCGGAGGGCAGCTGGAGCAGCCGCAGGGTGTTGGTCACCGACGCTCGGCTCTTGCCGACTCTCGTGGCCACCTCTTCATGGGTGAGGTCGAAATCGTCGATCAGCTGCTGATAGGCCGCTGCTTCCTCAAGCGCGTTCAGATCGGCACGATGGAGGTTCTCAACGAGAGCCTGCTCGAGGCTGCCCTTGTCATCCGTCGAGGCTCTGATGAGGACCGGGATGGTCGAGAGGCCCGCTCGCCGAGCAGCACGCCAGCGGCGCTCTCCGGCGATCAGCTCATAGGTTCCGTCTTCGTCGCCAGAGGGTCTGACCAGGATCGGCTGGAGGACGCCGATCTCACGGATTGAAGCTGCAAGGGAGGAGAGCGCCTCCTCATCGAAGTGCTCACGGGGCTGGAAGGCGTTGGGCGTGATCGAGCCGATCGGGACCTCTCGCAAGATCCCGTCATCTGCCTCGACAACCTCACTGGGAATGAGGGCTCCGAGCCCCTTACCCAGCCCGCTTCGGCGCGCCATTGCTCACCTCCTTGGCGAGGTCCCTGTAGGCAGAGGCACCTCTGGATGCTGGATCGAACGTGGTAATCGGCTGCCCGAACGATGGCGCCTCTGACAGTCTCACAGTCCTTGGGATGATGGTGTCGCAGACCTGATCTGGGAAGTGCTCCCGGACGTCTGCCGCCACATCGGCTGCGAGGCGTGTCCTGGCGTCATACATCGTCAGGACGATCGTCGACATTTCGAGCTCCTGGTTGAGGTTCCCGGCTACCAGCTTGAGAGTGGAGCGAAGCTGGCTGAGCCCCTCGAGGGCGTAGTACTCGCACTGGATGGGAACCAGCACCTCATCTGCTGCGGCCAACGCGTTGATCGTGATCAGGCCCAGCGACGGAGGGCAGTCGATCATCACGAAGTCGAAGTCGTCGATGATGGGCTCGAGAGCCCGCTTGAGCCGCAGCTCTCGGCTGAACGCCGGCACGAGCTCGATCTCGACGCCTGAGAGGTCGAGTGTCGCAGGGGCGACGAAGAGGTTCCGCACGCTGGTGGCCTCGATGACGTCCTCGAGTGGGTGCTCGCGCATGATCACGTCGTACATCGAGTGCTCGAAGTTCTTGCGCTCGATGCCCAGACCTGTCGTGGCGTTGCCCTGTGGGTCAAGATCTATGACGAGCACGCGATAACCGAGCTCGGCAAGCGCTGCGCCCAGGTTGATGGTGGTCGTGGTCTTACCGACGCCACCCTTCTGGTTTGCCACCGCCATGATCCGGGGCAGGTCTCGAACCGGTCGAGCAGGGCGGACCTCAGTCTGCTCCTCGTCCACAATCGGCACGTCGAGCTCGTCGTCCTCCAGATTCTCATCGTCCTCTGAGAGGTCCGGGCTGGCTTCCTCCGGCACGGCGACGTTCTCATCAGCAATTCTCTGTGCTGGTGGGGGAGGAGTATCCGATCCTGTCTCGGACGAGTCCCGACTCACCTCGACGGTGTCGGGCGCGATCTCCGCATCGGTCCCCCGCGTCGCCTCATGACCCTCTGTCGAAGACGCGACGTTCACTGGCTCGGCCTCAGAGACGTGCTCAGGAGTGACGGCTTCCGATGACGACGCCTCCTCCCGATTCTTCCTCCAGATCGCCATTACTGGTCTCTCACGGGGGAGTTGGGCACGAGGGACATCTTCGCCGCTCCGGGGGGCTCCCGTCAAGAGGACTTCACCATCCCTCCCGTGCTCCGGTTGTGATGTTCCACGTGGAACACAAGCGCTTCTCCACCTGGACGCTCATCCATGTTCCACGTGGAACATCGAGCGCAGCACCTCAGAAGAGCGGTCGTTTCGCAGGGACTCCTACCCGCCGAGGAAACCGGATCGGGCACGGCTGATTCTGCGTGATCACCATGAAGCGAAGCTCGGTGGCGACCAGCTTCGGATCACCCATCCCGAGCTCCGCGAGCCCCTGGATGTCCCAACGCTCGATGGCGGCCTCCATGGGTGGCTCTGAGACGATCAGGTGGCCACCGGTCTCGAGGAAGCCAGCCGCGCACTCAGCGGTGATCGCCGGGGCAGCGAACGAACGAGCGACGACCAGGTCGGCCCAGTGCCTCAGAGCTTCTTCATGGGCCAGATCCTCGGCACGACCGCAACGGACCGAGACCCGGTCGCCGAGGTCGAGATCAGCGACGGCCTCCTCGAGGAAGGCACACCGTTTGGTCGATCCGTCAAGGAGGAGCAGCTCGGCATCGCTCCAATGAATCGCCACAACAAGCCCTGGGACGCCGCCGCCCGAGCCAAGGTCGATGACCCGACGGGGCATCGCGATGCCGGCGGCATCGGCAGCGTTGGTGAAGCCGATGGCGTGACGAAGGTGATCGTCAACCGGTCCCGGGCCGAGGAAGCCGAGCTCCTTCGAACGCTCGAGAACCCTCAGGATCCCAGAGTCGCCCGAACCCACGGGTCGTTCCGAGTCCTAGGAGCCGGGCGCGATGACGACGTGTCGACGGGCGTCCTCGCCCTCAGACCTGGTGATCACACCGTCGATCTCGTTGACGGCATCATGGATGACCTTGCGGTCGGCAGGAGACATGGGCTCGAGCGCACGCTCTTCGCCGGAAGCGATAACCTCGTCGGACTGCTCCTTGGCGAAGCGTGTGAGCGCAGCCGCACGACGCTCGCGGTATCGAGCAACGTCGACGAGGATCCTGTCGGTCTTCGCTGCATAGCGGCCCTGCACCACGGTCCGGGTCACGTCCTGGAGCGCAGCCAGCGTCGTGCCTCGAGGACCGACCAGCATGCCGAGCCCCTCGCCGTCCACCGCAAGCTCGACGGTCTCGTCATCGAGGGGACGGATCTCGACCGTGGCCTCCAGGTCCATCGTGGTGAGCAGTCCCTCCAGGAACTCCTTCGCCACCGCTGCCTGCTCTTCGAGCGTCACACCCTCTGCCATGCTCTCCTCCTTCGATGCTTCCTTCTTGATGCCCCGGTCGGAGCCTGATCGTTTGGCGCCTGCTGCGCCTGAACCCTTCGCGCTGCCACCCTGCTGGCGTCCGCCACGCTTCTCCCCGGTGGCCTCATCGCCGTCTGGACGGCGCTCGCCGCCTCCTGACCGGCCCGACGAGCCACCCTTGGTCCTCGTCCTTCCGCCACGACCCTTCTTCGGCCGCGGGGTGGCTGGCTTGACCCGTGCCCTGACCCGAGCCTCGCCTCGGACGCGCCCGAAAAGGCCTGTCTTTGGTTCAGCGATGACCTGAACCTCGGCGTCCGCCTCTGCCACGCCCAGCTGCTCGAGCGCGCGCTCCTTTGCCTCGTCCAGATTCTTGCCGGTGATCTCAACCCACTCCACGATCTAGCGTTCCTTCCGCTTTCGCTTCGCCTTTGCGCGCTGCGTCGGATTCGCGCTTGGCTTCTGCTCGTCTTCGATTTCCGCCGGCGCGCTCTGCGCCGGCTTCTTCTTCTCTGAGCTCGATGCGGGGATCGCCGACTCCTTGGCCCCGCCGCTCGAACGCGCAACCTCCGGAGCACCCTTGGTGCCTGAGAGGTCCTGGTTCCTGAAGATCGCTTCCTGCGTTCCGATCCTGATGATCGACGAGACGATCATGTAGATGAGCACGGCTGCAGGGATCAAAAAGTAAATATAGGCGAACACAATAGGCATGAACTTTTGGATCGTTGCCATCTGAGAGTTCGTCTGAGCTGCGGCATTACGCTTATTCATCCGGGACATCTGGATGTACTGCAAGGCGACCGCCACACCGACCAAGAAGAAGTAGGGAATCGCTGCGACCCAGGAAGAGTG
>CAITOG010000057.1 GCA_903893955.1 uncultured Actinomycetes bacterium | reverse complement strand
TGCTCGCCGCTGCACCAGTGGCACGACGAGACGGGCGCCGCCGTTTCATCGACACCTTCTAGCCAGCTGATCGACTTTCCCGCGCCGATCGAGCGCAGAGACCCTATGATCATGGAATCTGACGGAGCGTCAGATTCCAGCGTTCGCAGGGAGGATCGGTCATGGACTTCGAGTTCTCAGATGATCAGCAGCGGTTCGTCAAGGAGGTTGAGGCCTTTCTCGACGCCAACGACGACCCGGACGTCTTCGACGTCACGCGAGAGAACATGGCGCAGATCGTCGACACGCCCAAGCGAAGAGAGTTCATGGCCAAGCTCGGCGAGAAGGGCTGGCTCGGCATCACCTGGCCCAAGGAGTACGGCGGCCAAGAGGGCGAGGGCGTCTACGAGTACCTGCTCAACGAGCAGCTGGCAGGTCGAGGAGGTCCGCAGATCGGCAAGGGCGTGGGCATCATCGGCAAGACGCTCATCGCGCACGGCTCGGACAAGCTCAAGGCGGAGTTCCTGCCCAAGATCCTGAAGAACGAGGTCGAGTTCGCGGTTGGTTACTCGGAGCCGAACGCTGGATCCGACGCCGCCTCCATGCAGCTCAAGGCGACCAAGGATGGCGACGGATGGCGCCTCAACGGCCAGAAGACCTGGACGACCTCAGCCCACTTCGCGGAGTGGTACTGGGTCGGTGCCCGGACCGATCCTGACGCTCCCAAGCACCACGGCATCACCCTGTTCCTCGTGCCGCTTGACCACCCTGACATCACCATCCGAGAGATCTGGACAATGGGCGACGAGCGGACCAACGAGGTCTACTTCGAGAACGTCTTCGTCCACGATGACTATGTCGTGGGCGAGCTCAATCGAGGGTTCCAGTACATCTCAGAGGCACTCGACCTCGAGCGCTTCACGATGTTCACCTACTCGCCGGTCGCCCAGCGCCTCGACCTGCTCACTGAGTACGTCAAGTCGACGGCCAGGGATGGTGAGCCGCTCAAGGACGATCCGATCACCCGTCGCCAGGTCGCCGAGCTGGCGACAGAGGCTGAGGTAGCTCGCGTCATGGGACTGAAGTTCGTCGCCGAGTCGGCCAAGGGCGGAGCGCCTCCGACCTGCGAGGCGGCCGAGTACAAGCTCTTCACGACCGAGCTGTCGAAGCGGCTCGCCACCACCTCGATGGACATCGCTGGTGCCGGTGCGCAGCTCAGGGTCAAGACCCCTGAGGCGCCGATGGCAGGCCGTACGGAGTCGACGTACCGCTACACCGTGATCGACACCATCGGCGGCGGCGCCTCCGAGATCCAGAAGAACATCATCGCCCGACGCAAGCTCGGTCTGCCGAAGAACTTCTGAGCTTCACGACCGTGTCTTCAGCCACCTCGTCGCCAGACGGCGACCTCCTCGCCGGCGTCCGCGTCCTCGACCTCTCAACGGTCGGGCCAGCGGCGCGCGCCACGCGGGTCCTTGGTGACTATGGCGCGTCCGTGGTGAAGGTCGGTCCCGTGCCCTCAGTGGGGACCCAGCCGATCACGCCGCCGTACTTCGCCTACTCAGGGCATCGGGGTATGGCACGGGTCGAGATCGATCTGAAGAGCGAGTCGGGTCGAGAGGCCTTCCTCGCGCTCGTGCGCGACGCCGATGTCGTGGTGGAGAGCTTCCGACCAGGCGTCCTCGACCGGATGGGCCTCGGGTACGAGCGCCTCCGCGAGGAGAACGAGGGCATCGTGCTCTGCTCGACGTCGGGCTATGGCCAGGATGGTCCGTCGAGCCAGCGAGCGGGCCACGACGTCAACTACCTGGCTGCTGGCGGCTTCCTCGCCACCTCGGAGCCGAGGGGCGATGGTGGGCCACCGCTCCCTGGCGCCACCATCGCTGATGCCGCTGCCGGCGGCCTCCACGCTGCCCTGGCCGTCACCGCCGCACTCGTCGGCCGGGCTTCGACCGGACGTGGGTGCCACCTGGACGTCTCGATCGCCGATGGCGTCCTGTGGTTGATGTCGCTCGCCATCGACGAGCACCTGGCGCTCGGCACCTCGCCTGGTCCAGGCCACGACCTGCTCACGGGCAGGTTCGCCTGCTACCAGACGTACGAGGCGAGCGATGGCGGCTGGTTGGCTGTCGGAGCGATCGAGCACAAGTTCTGGGCGAACCTGTGTCGGCTCCTCGAGCTCGATCGCTGGATCGATCATCAGATGCAGCCAGATCTCCAGGACGAGATCAAGGCCGACGTCGCAGCTGCGTTCGCCACCGACACCCGGGACGGCTGGGCAGCCCGCCTGGCGGACGCTGACACCTGCGTGGCACCCGTGCTGGCTGTCGCCGAGCTCTCCTCGAGCCCGAACCTCGAAGCCCGCGACCTGGTCATCGAGGCGCACCACCCGACCCACGGCACCTTCCTCCAGCTCGCGCCGGTGCTCGCTGGCCAGCATCGGCCGGCTGCGCCGGTGTCATCGCCAGACCTGACCATCACCGCCACCGACGACCTCCTTGGTCGAGCCGGTGTGTCGGCCGAGACCGTCGCCAGCTGGCGCCGAGAGGGGGTGATCGCATGAGCTCGTCACTGACGCCACTGCCAGATGTCCTTGTCGACGCACTTGCGGCGAACGACCAGGATCCACTGCGAGCAGCCCAGTCCATGCTCGACGTCAAGCAGTATGAGACAGCAGGCGAGTTCCCCGTCGAGATGGGCTACGTGTGGTCCACGCTGTCCTCGACGGAGAACGGCAACCCTCTCTACTGGGACGACGAGGTGGCTGCCGAGCTCACCGACGGTCCGATCGCACCACCGAGCATGATCTCGGTGTGGTTCCGACCGCACAACTGGGCACCAGGTCGCACCGCCGTCGCCTTGCCGCTCCAGGTCCACTTCGATCTCAAGACACTCTTCGGGCTCCCCGAGGCGATCATGACCGACAACACGATCGTCTTCCACGAGCCGGTCCGTCCCGGCGACGTCTTGACGACTTACCAGCGCCTCACCTCTATCTCCGAGCCCAAGACGACGAAGCTCGGCACCGGGCGGTTTTGGGTCATCGAGGTCGTCTACGAGAACCAGCGGGGTGACCTCGTCGGTGTCGAGTCCTACACCGGCTTCGGCTACAAGCGAGAGGAGGCCTGAGCATGGTCGAGCCCACGCTGCTCCAGACCGAGGTGACAGCCGGTGCGCTGCTGCCCGAGCTCAGCTATGACGTCACGGCGACCACGGTCGTCCTCGGCGCGCTCGCCACCCGAGACTGGCGCCCGATGCATCACGACAAGGATTTCGCTGTCAACCGGAACGGGACTCGCGACATCTTCTTGAACACGCCCAACCAGGCAGCGTGGTTCGAGCGCTACCTCACCGACTGGACCGGACCTCACGGGCGCCTCGGAAGGATCACCTTCAAGATGAAGGGCAGCGTCTTCCCCGGCGACACCATGGTCTTCACCGGCGAGGTCGCTGAAACAGCGGTCGACGAGCTCGGCTGCGGCTGGGTGGCGGTCGACATGGTCCTGAGCGTCGACGGCGAGACCAAGACAACAGCGCACGCGCGAGTGGCCCTGCCGACGAGCACCGACGACAACCCATGGAGCCGCCAGGCTGACGCCTGGCGCCCCTGACCCAACCGTTCACATCCAAGGAGGCAACATGCTGGATCTCGATTTCTCGCCAGAGCAGGCGATGCTCAAGGAGACCGTGCGCGACGTCCTGAGCGCGCAGTGTCCACTGTCAGTCGTGCGCGAGCTCGAGGACGACCCGGTCGGCTACCCGACAGAGCTGTGGGCGACG
>CAITOG010000056.1 GCA_903893955.1 uncultured Actinomycetes bacterium | reverse complement strand
TGTTCTTCTCGACGGTGATGAACGCCATGACCGGGTCGCATCTGACCGATACCTCCAACGGCTACCGCGCCCTGCGGGTCTCGATGCTGGCGGATGTCGTGGATCGCCTCGAGCAGGAGCAGTACCAGACAGCCGAGCTCTTGATCACCTGCCTCAAGCGCGGGTGGCGGGTGACTGAGCGGCCCACCATCTGGCTCCCGCGTCAGAGCGGCACCACGAAGAAGGGCAAGAACTGGCTGTTCGGTTTCCGCTACGCACGCGTCGTGCTCACGACGTGGTGGCGCGAACGCTGAGCCATCTCGGGAGCGCTCAGGCGCTCGCCTTGTCGAAGCAGTCCTGCATCGAGTTGCGCAGCTTGACCGTGGTCTCGTGGACCACAGACCGAGCGACCCGACCTCCAGCCCCACGCGCTGGCGCCTCGATCACCTCGCCGACGTAGAGGGTGACCTTCGTCCTGCGAGGCAGCTTCTTGCCCTTTGGCAGCGCCTTGGCCGAACCACCGATCCCGACCGGCACGATGGTCGCACCGGTACGAGCAGCCAGAAACGCCGCACCCTCGAGGATCTCTCCGACGAGGGGTCCTTCCTGGCGAGTCCCCTCAGGGAAGAGCACCAGCACCTCATCCTCGGCGAGCACCAGCTGCGCGTGCTTCAGGGCTGCTCGATCGGCCGCCTCACGATGGACAGGGAAGGCGCCCATGGCCAGGAGGAAGCGACCAAGTGGCCCGAACTTCCACAGGCTGTCCTTGGCGATGAAGAACATCTTGCGGTCGGTCAAGAAGATCGAGAAGCCGAAGTCGATGAAGGAGCGGTGCACCGGGGCGATGATCACTGGCCCCTCAGCTGGGATCTTGCCCGGCCCCTCCACCCGGGGTGTGAACCAGGCGATGAGCACCATGCGCAGGAGACGGCGGAACACCCGGTAGGTCAGGCTGCGACGCGTGTCAGGGACGAAGACCGCACCCCGTCCTGGCGCAGCCTCACGCTGATCACCGGTGCCGACAGCGGTCGAAGAATCCTCGCTCATTGCCCCTCCTCGGTGTGCTCGAGACGCTCGAGGACCATCTCGACGATCTGCGTGACTGGCAGCGAGGTGGTGTCGATCGCCCACGAGCCTTCTGCGGCCATCAGCGGTGATGCGGTTCGCGTGGAGTCGATCCGATCCCGACGTGCGATCCCCTCGATGCCCTCCTCGGCGCGCCGCCTCGCTCGCTCCTCGGGGTCTGCCGTGAGATACAGCTTGATGGCTGCCTCGGGGAACACCACGCTGCCGATGTCACGACCCTCGATCACGCCGCCGTCGTGCTCGTCGGCCCATCTGCGCTGCCATGAAACGAGGTGATCTCGCACCTCTTGATGGGCGGCGACGATGGATACGGCCGTGTTCACAGCGTCACTGCGGATCTCTGCCGTGACATCTCGCCCGTTGATGATCGTGCGATCGCCGACCTCGAGCGTGCTGTGCTCGACGAGCGACGCGACGGCGTGGCCATCATGGATGTTGAGGCCCTGGTGGAGCGCCTCGGCGGCTACTGCTCGATATGAGGCACCGGTGTCGAGCGTCGAGAGGTCGAGCCGCCTCGCCAGCGCCGTGCCGAGCGTGGACTTGCCGGAGCCAGCTGGCCCGTCGATTGCGATCACAAGACGGCTCACGATATGGCCGCCACGACGTCGAGGAAGGAGGGAAAGCTCGAAGCCACGGTTGCGAAGCCGCTGATCGTGGCCCCTGCACCCACGAGCCCTGCGATCGCAGCGGACATCGCCATTCGATGATCGTGCTCGGCATCGAAGCTGAAGGAATTGAAGCGGGAGGCTGTGCCGAGCCCATGGATGACAAGGTCATCCCCTTCCGCCGAAGCCGCAGCCCCAAGTCGACAGACCAGGTCGATGGTGCGGGCGAAGCGATCAGATTCCTTGATGCGGAGCTCTGCGACGTCGACGAAACGCGTCGTCCCGCT
>CAITOG010000055.1 GCA_903893955.1 uncultured Actinomycetes bacterium | reverse complement strand
CGGCCAGGCCGTCATCATCGGCCACTCCATGGGCGGTGGCGTGGCGATCGAGTTCTCGGCTCGCCACCCGGAGCGAGTCCTCGGGATCGTCTACCGTGCCGGCGTGGCGACACCGGCATGGCACGACCGCCACGGCCTCATTCCGCTCACCATGTCGTCGATCGCTCCGGACGTCGGGCCCCTTGCTGATCTGGTCGCCGCCGTCGCTCTCGACATCCCGGACCTTCTCGTCGGCCGCATGCTCTCCACGATCCGATCGCTGCTCCCCGACCTGCGGCGGAACTTGAAGACCCTGGCCCGCACCGCACCCGTGGCCTCGATGCTCATGGAGGTCGACCAGACAGCACAGGTCGTCTCGGTCGTCAGAGACGGCGTCCCACTTCTGGCTGAGTGGGGATGCTTCGACCGCCTGATCAACGCCGCCACCGCGGAGCAGTTCGCTGAGATCACTGGCGTCCAGATCCAGTGGGTCCCTGGCGGCCACTCCTGGATGCTCGCTCGGCCGGCTGGCCAACGAGACATCCTGCGCCACCTGCCGTCTGGCAAGGCGTTCCTCGATGACATCGAGCTGCGGAGCCAGCAGCTCCAGCCCGGCAGCCGACGCCTGCGCGCGCTCAGCTGAGCACAAGCGGGAGGCGGAGCTCGACCGACGCGCCAGTCTCGACATCGAGGAAGCTGACCGTCCCTCCATGACTCGATGCGATGGCCGACACGATGGCAAGGCCGAGCCCAGCGCCCCCTCGAGGTCGGTCTCGTGCCTCGTCAGCCCGCGTGAAGCGCTGGAACAGGTCCTCGGCCGTTGCTGGGTCGACGCCGAGTCCATCGTCCGCCACGACGAGCACTGCCTCGGTGGCCGTCGTCGCCAGCGAGATCGCAACCGTCGATGTCGCGTGTCGCACCGCGTTGTCGACGAGGTTGCGCACCGCCCGAAACAGCTCGTCAGGATCCCCCATGACGCGAGCTGGTCCGATGCCGGTGCCGTTCACCTGGACGAGCCCCTGCGTTCGCAACCGGGCCACCTCGCCGAAGCAGATCTCCTCGAGGTCGACCGCGACGTGCGCCGGCTCATCGCGGCCCTCGTCGCGCGACGCCAGCAGCAGCAGGTCGTCGACGAGGCGGCTGAGCCGTCGTCCCTCGTCGGCGACGGCTCTCGACACCGCGTCCCAGTCGGCGCGTGCCGGGTGTGCGCGCGCCACGTCGATGGTGGTGAGCAGGGACGCGATCGGGCTCCGCAGCTCGTGCGATGCATCAGAGACGAACGCACGCCGTGCCTTCTCTGCCACTTCGATCCGATCGAGGAGGTCGTTGAGCGTGGTCGCAAGCCGGGCGAGCTCCTCATCGGCATTCGGGACGCCGACGCGCTGCGTCAGATCATCCTCGGGCAGTGACGCCACCTCAGCTCGGAGCAGCTCGACGCTTCGCAGCGTCCGGCCGGTCAGGAGCCAGGCCAAGACGCCAGTGACCATCAGCACGACCGAGAAGGCGACCGCCAGACCGACACCAAGCGTCCTGATCGAGCGCTCGACGAGCGAGCCGAAGGCCACCACGTAGATCGTCCTGAGGCCATTTGGCGTCTCCACCGTGGTCGCCGCGATCTGATCCACACCATCGTCGCCTCGAAGCGATCGAACGCTCAGGGGCACCTCTTCGGTGGCACCAGGCTGTGGACGAGCCGCCGAGACCGCAGGCTCCTTGCGCAGCGACTCGGTGCCCGCCACCACAGTGCCGGTGTCGTCGACCACCTGCACGCCGAAGCCTGGCCGCAAGGAAGCTGGCATCGCGTCACCCTGCCCGTAAGACAGTGCGACTGCCGCCGCCTCGCTGCGGAGCTTGCCGGTCTGATCGGCGAGCAGCGACTGACGCTCGAGCGCGATGACACCGACAGCGGTGACTGCGAAGACGACCGCCACCACCACCACCGTGGCG
>CAITOG010000054.1 GCA_903893955.1 uncultured Actinomycetes bacterium | reverse complement strand
CCCCGTAGCCGGCCTGTGGAAGGGATGGTTTGAACATCGATTGGCTGCCCACCAGCACGATCGCCCCCTGTCGCTCCTTGAGTGCAGGCGCGCAGGCGCGAATGGCGTGCATGGCGCCGACGACGTTCGTCTCGAACGCCTGGGTCCATCTCTCCAGATCTGCGTCGAGGACTCCGCCGAATGCGTCCTCTCGGGCGGCAACTTGAACGAGTGCGTCAATCGAACCGAAGCGATCCAGCGCTGCGGCGGCCAGGTCGTTGCATGAATCTTGATCGCCGATGTCGGTGACATGTGCGAGCACGTTCTCGCCAGATGGGTCAAGCGCAGCGGCAGCCTCGGTGAGGCGGTCCTGATTTCTCGCTGCGATGACGACCTTGGCCCCCTGTGCCAGGAGCGCAGCAGCGACCTCCCGGCCCAGCCCGACACCGACGCCGGTCACTACGGCAGTCTTGTCCTTCATGAGCATGTGCTTCCCCCTGTCGACGAACGCGCTTGGATCCTAGATCGCGGATCTGACGGAGCATCAGATTTAGCAGATGGGCCATGCCGGTAGAGATGGACACAGTCGCCGATCTGCTTCAGGTTCGACTCGGAGACACAGAGAGGACGACGTTCTTGACCGGTTCGCTCGCCTCGCTCTTCATCGCACCGCTCCACCCTGGAGTGAGAGCATCACCCACCTCGTCGTCGTGGTCCTCCAACATCAAGGGAGGCGGATGCACCCAATCGAGGAGGTGGCATGAGCGACGAGGTGGCCGACGACGCGGACAAGAGCGGTCGCGCGACAAAGCGACGGGCCGCACGACTCATCGAGTTCGACGATGCCAGCTATCGGTTCAGCCTTGTGCTGCTGCTGCTGTTCGTGACGTACTTCTTCATCGGGATCTCGCCAGCAGGACGCTTCGGTCCCTTGGTGACGATCATCATCGAGTCGGTCACCCTCTTGGTCACGCTCTCCGCGTCCGGCGCGCGGCGGATCGTCTTCGTCGTCGCGGTGATCTGCTCGATCACGGCGATTTCGGCTGGCATCGCACACGCGTCTGCTGGCTCGACAAACACTCTGGTGCTCACCTCTTCGATGAGCGCGCTGCTGATCCTGGTCGCCCCCTTTGTCATCATTGCCAGCGTCATCCGGCGGCGCACGCTCGACGTCCAGACAGTCCTCGCTGCGCTGTGCCTCTACGTCATGCTTGGCTTCTTCTTCACTTACACGTTCACCTTGATCCAAGGGGCATCGACTTCCCCGTTCTTTTCCCAGATGCACCACGCGCAGCCCGGGCAATTCCTGTACTTCTCGTTTGCCACCATCACCACCGTGGGCTACGGCGACCTCACTGCGGCCACAGGTCTTGGGCGGAGCCTTGCGACCTTCGAGGCCATGGTGGGGCAGCTCTATCTGGTCACCGTCGTGGCGCTGCTGGTCTCGAACCTGGGTGCCGCTCGCTTCTCACGGGCACGAGCCGCCCAGGAGGCCGCTGCTTCGGCGGAGGCACCGTTGGGCAAGGGGGAGAACGATGGATGATGCAACTCGAGAGCTCGACGAGCTGAGCGGCACCCTCGACGCCGTCGAGGCAGCGATGGCTCGCTTGGACGACGGGACCTACGGCCGTTGCGAGGAGTGCGGGGAGCCACTCAAGGAGTTGCTGGCGGGTGCGCCGGCCGCTGTTCACTGCGGTCGTTGCGCCCAGACGAGCACCGACACCTGACACAGGTCCCGGCTCGGAGGAACTTTCCCGAGCAGGTTCCTCTTTGGGCCACGTTCTCTGGCCTAAGCATCAAGCGCAACGTGCCGGGCACCAGCCTCCGCCATAGATCCACGCAAGCGGGCGAGAACTTCAACCGATCAAAGATAGGTATGGCCAAAGGGCACTGGCTGGGTCAGGATTGGAATGGCCGATGGTAGGTTGCAACTATCTCCGAGACGACACAAAGGGGTATCAATGTCCTTCGAACTTCCGCCGCTTCCCTATGAGCTCGACGCCTTGGCGCCGCACATCTCGAAAGAGACGCTCGAGTTTCACTACGGCAAGCACCACCAGACCTATGTGACCAACCTCAACAACCTCGTGGAGGGGACCGACGACGCCTCGAAGTCGCTCGAGGAGATCATCCTGAGCTCTGATGGTGGGCTCTTCAACAACGCAGCGCAGGTCTGGAATCACACCTTCTACTGGAACTCTCTCTCACCGAGCGGTGGTGGCGCCCCGACCGGCGAGATCGCCGACAAGATCGGTTCGGCGTTTGGTTCCTACGAGGACTTCGTCACCGAATTTTCACAGGCAGCGATCACTCAGTTCGGTTCGGGTTGGGCTTGGCTCATCGAGGACGGTTCGGGCCTCTCGATCCTAAAGACCGCAAACGCAGACCTTCCGATGAAGCACTCGGCCAAGGCGATTCTGACGATCGACGTCTGGGAGCACGCGTATTACGTGGATTACCGCAACGCCCGACCAAAGTACGTCGAGTCGGTCATCGAGAACCTCATTAACTGGGACTTCGCGAACAGCAATCTCGCCTGAGCAGATCCCACGGATGGTGGCGGGTCTACGCTTGACCTGTGTCGACCGATCCCGCTGACCGGCTCCGCGACCTCGGCTCGTTCATCAGGGAGCAGCGGGCCTCGAGCCGGCTCTCCTTGCGACGGCTCTCTGAGCTTGCGGGGATCTCCAATCCATACCTCTCCCAGATCGAGCGGGGGCTGCGACGCCCTTCAGCCGAGATCCTCCAACAGATCGCCAAGGGCCTGGCCATTTCTGCGGAGACGCTCTACGTCAGGGCCGGAATCCTGGAGACCGAGCGGGGGGGTGATCTTGAGGTGCACATTCATGCCGATCCGAATCTGTCCCCAGATCAGAAGCAGGCGTTGATCCAGATCTATCGCTCCTTCGTTGGTGACGACGTCGCCGTACGTTCCGACGACGTCGATCTGTAGGGTCGAACCTGATGTCCAGGCTCGCGATCCTCTCGCTGCACACCTCGCCGCTCGCCCAACCAGGCACAGGCGACGGCGGCGGCATGAACGTCTATGTACGTGAGATGGCAGCCGCCCTCGCTCGCTCAGGTTCCGAGTGCGATGTCTTCACCAGGTTGGACGATCCATCACAGCCGCCGATCGTCGAGGTGGAGCCCGGTCTGCGTGTCCATCACGTCGTGGCAGGACCACAGGCGCCAGTTCCTAAGGAGCAGCTCGACTCGCTCGTCCCGGAGTTCACCGACAGAGTGTTGACCGCCATGACGACGCCGTCAGGACTGCCGATCCCCGCCGGCCAGGGTGGTCCGTATCATGCCGTGCACGCCAACTATTGGCTCTCAGGCATCGCTGGCCACATCATCAAGCACGAGCTGGACATCCCTCTGCTCTCTACCTTCCACACCCTCGACCGGGTCAAGGCGGAAGCTATGCCCGAAGAGGTCGATGCACGCCTCTCTGAGCGCAGAGCAGCGGCCGAGGCCGCCGTGATCGGCTGCTCTGATGCCATTTTGGCCTCATGCACCGTCGAGGCGGACCAGATCGCCTCGTTGTACCAAGCGGACCCGGCGCGCATCGCCATCATCCCGCCCGGCGTCGATCACGCCTTCTTCGCTCCAGGTGATCGCCAGCAGGCCCGACGCGCCCTTGAGCTGCCACCAACGGGGTCGCTGCTCCTCTTCGTCGGCCGGATCCAGCCGCTCAAGGGGGCGCACGTCGCGGTGGGGGCGCTCGCAGAGCTTCTTGAGCGAGGGCGCGACGCCTCGCTGGTGATCGTGGGAGGACCGAGCGGCGTCGCTGGCGAAGCGACCCAAGCCGAGCTCGTCGAGATGGTCGTCCAGCTCGGGCTCAGCGACCGAGTGATCTTCCGGCCGCCCCAGCCCCATGAGCTTCTCTCGTCGTACTACCGGGCCGCTGATGTCACGGTGTGCCCCTCTCGATCTGAGAGCTTCGGCTTGGTCGCGCTCGAATCAGCCGCCTGCGGGACGCCAGTGGTCGCCGCCGCCGTCGGTGGGCTGACGACGCTCGTCGACCAGGGGTCGACGGGCTTCTTGATCGACGCGCCAGATCCTGCCGCCTACGCTTCGGCGATCGAGGCGACGGTGGCGTCGCCGATCGGGGCGATGCGTTTCTCAACGGCATCGGTGCTCATGGCACAGCGCTACACCTGGCGTTCCGCTGCGGCGCAGATGACCGAGCTGACCGAGGAGCTCGTCAGCCGGCAGCTCCTGAGCTGCGGCTAAACGATGCCCGGCATCGAGCTCTCTGAACCTGAGGAGCGGGCGGCAGTCGTCGCGCTCATCGACGCTTGGGCTGAGACCGAGCTTGCCGGCGACGGGCCGCTCGTGGCCTTTGAGCGGATCGAGGTCACCGACCGGACCGCCTCTCATCGATGGCTCTTGCGGTTCAAGGGCGAGGAGAAGGACTTCATCACCCTGTGGCTGACGTACCACCAGCGCACGCTCCACTACGAGACGCAACTCATGCCGGCCCCCGAGGAGAACGTCGAGCAGGTCCTCACCTACCTGCTTCGACGCAACGCCCAACTGATCCAGATGGCGTTTGCCTTCGGGCCTGAGGACGCCATCTACCTGGTCGGTCGTGTGCCCGCATCGCTCCTCGATGAAGAGGAGCTCGATCGCATCTGTGGCTGTTCGGTGCTCTACGTCGACGATCACTTCCCAACGGCGATGACGCTCGGGTTCCCGGGGCAGTATCGCCGTCGCCCTCGCAGGGGGTGACGGTTGCCCTCGATAGGGTGAAGGGATGACGGCAGAGCTCATCATCGTTGGCGGCGGCAGGATGGGCACGGCGCTGCTCGAGGGGATCATCGCGTCGGGCAAGCTCGGCGCCGCCCAGATCCTCGTCGTCGAGCCTGATCCTGAGCGACGGGCCATGCTGCGACTCGCCCACGACGAGCTGCAGCTCGTGGACTCTCCTGAGCTCGGCCACGTCGGGCCATCGACCAGCGCCCTGATCGCGGTCAAGCCCGAGGTGGCGGAGGCTGCAACCCGACTGGCAGGGGGCCTCGGTGTACGACGGATCCTCTCGGTAGTAGCCGGCATTTCGGCTGCACGACTCGAGGGCACGCTGCCAGGGCCGCTGCCTGTGGTCCGGGCCATGCCCAACACCCCGGCGCTGGTCGGCGCAGGCGTCACCGTGATCTCTGGCGGCAGCCACGTCACGAAGGACGACCTCGACTGGGCCGAGGACCTGCTGCGAGCGGTCGGCACGGTGGTTCGGCTTCCCGAGAAGCACCTCGACGCCGTGACCGGTCTGTCGGGTTCTGGACCGGCGTATGTGTTCATGATGGCTGAGGCCCTGATCGAGGCCGGGGTCACCGCAGGCTTGCCAAGAGAGATCGCCCGGGTCCTCGCCACCGAGACGATCCTTGGAGCGGGCCGCCTGCTGGTCGAATCTGATGAGAGCCCAGAGGAATTGCGCGCCATGGTGACGTCGCCTGGGGGCACCACCGCCGCAGCACTCCGCAGCCTCGAGGCTCGCAGTGTGCGGTCGGCCTACATCGAGGCGGTCCTCACGGCAGCCGAACGATCGCGGTCACTTGGGCGCTGACGTGGGAGTGGCGCCGTCGCTACGCTTCCACAATGGCACCTGAGCGACAGCGATCTGGGGTCATCCCCGAGCCCACCGTGGCTCGATTGCCGATCTACCAGCGGATCGCCGCTGAGCTCGCCCGGACCGGTCAGTCCACGGTCTCGTCGGAGCAGCTTGCTGCGCTCGCGGGGGTCACCGCCGCCAAGGTTCGAAAGGACTTAGCCCACCTCGGCCAGCTGGGGACACGTGGGACCGGCTACGACGCGGCCCAACTCGTCCGTGGCATTAGCGAGGTCATGGGTGTCGACCAGGACTGGCCGGTGGTCATCGTGGGCATCGGCAACCTCGGGCGTGCCCTCATCAACGCACGGGGCTTCCTCGCCCGCGGTTACCGGCTCGTCGGCCTCGTCGACACCGATCCTCGGATCCTCGGGACCGAGATCTCCGGGCACACCGTGGTCCGCTTCGACGAACTTCCGGCTCGGCTCGCCGACAAGGTCGCCATCGGCATCATCGCCACCCCGGCTTCAGCTGCCCAGGATGCAGCAGACCAGCTGGTTGCCCTGGGTGCAGGCTCGTTGCTCAACTTCGCCCCCACCGTCTTGATGACGCCGCCGCAGATCAGGGTCCGCTACGTCGATCTCTCGATCGAGCTCCAGGTCCTCAGCCACTTCGCGCTCACCGATCACCCTGATGCTGGTGCGATGTCGAGCGTCGGTATCCAGCCGATTGGCCTCCCATGGACTCCCGCCGCTGAGGAGCGTGGCGCTAGGTCGTAGCATCGGGGCACCGAGAGAGGGAGAGCTGGACGCATGTCCGTCGTGGTCATCGGCCTTGAGCATTCGAAGACGCCGCTCGATGTGCTCGAGCGCGTCACCGTGCCCGATCCCGAGGTCGGCAAGGTCCTCGCCCAGCTGGCTGCCTACGAGAACGTTCGTGAGGTGGCTCTCGTATCCACCTGCCTGCGAACCGAGGTCTATGCGGTCGTCGACAGGTTCCACGATGCGGTCGACGACGTGACCACGCTGCTCGCCGATCGCTCAGGACTGTCGGCCGCAACGGTCGAGGATCTCGAGTCGGTCTACTTCGACCGTGGCGTGGCAAGTCATCTCTTCAAGATCTCCGCCGGCTTGGAGTCGGCGGTGCCCGGAGAGACCGAGGTGCTCGGCCAGGTCCGCCGCTCGCTCGAGCGTGCGGTGGACGAGGGGACCGCTGGTCCAATGCTCACCTCGCTCTTCCGTCATGCCGTCGCCGCCGGCCGGCGGGTCCGCTCAGAGACCGGGATCGCTCGAGGGACGACCTCGTTCTCCTATGCAGCGGTCGAGATGGCTCGCCAGCGGCTCGGGGACGAGCTTGACGGCGCACACGCCGTCGTCCTCGGCGCCGGCGGCCTCGGAGCTGGCGTCGTCGCCGCGCTGAGCGACGAACGTCAGTCACCCAGGGTGGGCTCGCTCACCGTGGTCAATCGGACGATCGGGACCGCCGAGGAGCTCGTCGGCGGCTCAGGCCTGGCGGTGAGTGCCCGGGCGGCCGGTCTCGATGATCTGGCCCGCGAGCTCGCCACCGCTCGCCTCGTGGTCTGTGCAGCTGAGACCGACGAGCCACTGCTCGGCGTTAGTCACCTCGAAGGACGCACGACTGACGAGCTCCTGATCGTGGACCTCGGGATGCCGCGCAACGCCGAGCAGGCGCTCGATGAGCTCGACGGGGTCGAGCTGCTCGACATCGGCGACCTGCGCGAGGTGATCGATCGAGCCGTCGGCGAGCGCCGCAGCGAGATCTCCGCCGCCGAGACGATCGTCGCCGATGAGGTGGCCCGCTTCACAGAGGACCAGCGAGGTCGAGGTGCAGCACCAATGGTGGTGGCGCTTCGGGAGCGGCTTGAGGGGATCCGGTCAGCAGAGCTCGAGCGACGGATCTCTGAGCTCGGAGAGCTTACCGACGCGCAGCGAGAGGCGGTCGAGGCGCTGACCCGATCGATCCTCGCCAAGGTGGTCCATGAGCCGACTGTCGCGCTCAAGGACAGCGCCGGCACCCCGCGAGGCGAGCGCCTGGTCGAGGCAGCGCGCATTCTCTTCGGACTCTGAGGAGATGGTGAGCGAGAGCCGGCTGCGCCTCGCCTCTCGCGGCTCGCCGCTGGCCATGGCACAGGCCACGACGGTGGCGCACATGCTCGAGGCGGTCCACAACAGCCTCTCTGTCGAGATCGTTGTGGTCGAGACCGTCGGCGACAGGCGGCTCGACGTCCCGCTCCATGAGATCGGAGGCCAGGGCATCTTCGCCAAGGAAGTCCAGCTCGCGGTGCTTGAGGGACGAGCCGATCTCGCGGTCCACTCGGCCAAGGATCTCCCGTCGGCGACACCAGACGGGCTGGTGCTCGCTGCGATCCCCGAGCGGGTCGATCCAGCAGACGTCCTCGTCGGTCGGTCGCTGGCTGGTCTCGGTCCAGGCGCCTTGGTGGCGACAGGCTCACCAAGGCGCAAGGCGCTCCTCGCCTCGCTCCGCCCTGATCTCGACTTCACCGAGCTGCGAGGGAACATGGCGAGCAGGCTGGCCAAGCCGGGGACCGATGGCATCGACGCCGTCGTGGCAGCCCGTGCCGCGCTCGAACGACTCGGGCTCCTCGATCTAGTCGCGGAACGCTTCGACCCCGAGGAGGTCACGCCACAAGTCGCACAGGGTGCCATCGGCGTCGAAGTTGCGGTGGGGACACAGGCCGAGGCACTGGTGCGGGTGATCGACGATGAGGCGGTTCATCGGTGCGTCGATGCGGAGCGGTCGTTCCTCGCCACGCTCGGTGCTGGCTGCACAGCACCTGTCGGTGCGTGGTGCACTGAGAACGACGGGGAGCTCGAGCTCAGGGGCGTCCTCTTCGACGAGGAGACAGGTCGGCTCCGCCGAGCTCGTCATCGCGGCGATGACGCACTGGCGCTCGGGGCCGCGGTCGCGCGAGACGTCGCAGGTGATGGGGGTGGCTGAGACCGACCCCGGCACCGTCGTGGTCCTCGGCACTGGCCCGCTCTCGGTGGAGCTCGAGGGCCTCCTCGTCGCTGTTGGCTTTCATGTCGAGACGGTGCCGACGACCGAGGTGGTTCCTGTCGATGACCTCACTGCGCTCGAGGACGTGCTCTCGGAACTTGAACATGTCGGATGGATCGCCGTGACCTCTGCAGCCGCCGCACCAATCGTGGCTGCGGCGCTCGAGGGGCGCCAGCGACCTGCGACGCTCAAGGTCGCGGCGGTCGGACCTGCCACCGCAGCTGCGCTTCGCTTGGGTGGGGTCGAGGTGGACCTCGTGGGGACAGGCAAGGGTGGCGCCGCGCTTGGAGTGCTGATCGGCCTCCCTGCGTGGCCCGGGGCTGAGGTTGTCCTCCCGCGAAGCAGCATCGCAGTGAGTGAGATCGACGAGGTGCTCCGAGCGGCGGGTCACGAGGTGCGACCGATCGTCGTCTACGAGACCCGACCTCGACCACTCGAGCCCACAGCCCGTGCGGTGCTCTTGTCGGCAGCGTGCGTCGTCGCTGCGGCACCGAGCGCGCTGACCAGCCTGCTGGCTGCTGGTGTCCATCCACGCCGGGTGGCAGCGATCGGCGAGACCACGGCGAGTGCGGCGAGGACCGCTGGAGTCGCCGTTGTCTCGGTGGCGACATCGCCGACCGCAGGTGGCCTGCTCGGCGCGGTGCGAGCGGCGTTTCGCATCGACGACGAGGGTGCGTAGGCTTCCCCACGTGGCGCACCTCTCGCACCGTCCTCGACGCCTTCGTCGTACTCCGGCTATCCGCCGGCTCGTGGCGGAGAGCCGGCTGTTGCGGTCGGATCTCATCGCACCGCTCTTCGTCGCAGAGGGTTTGACGGCACCCCGACCGATCGAGTCATTGCCCGGACACCACCAGCACACCGTCGAGTCGCTGGTTGCCGAGGCCGCTGCGCTGCTCGACGTGGGCGTGAGCGCGGTGGTGCTCTTCGGACTGCCGGGGGTCAAGGACGCGGTCGGCAGCGGCGCCTCAGATCCGGAGGGCATCGTGCAGGTCGCGCTGCGGCGGCTCCGCGTCGAGTTCGGGGAGTCGATCGTCCTCCTGCCGGATCTGTGCCTCGATGAGTACACCGACCACGGTCACTGCGGACTGCTCGCTCCAGACGGCAGCGTCGACAACGACGCGACACTCGAGCGCTACCAAGCCGCCGCGGTGGCGCAGGCAGACGCAGGTGCCGACCTGGTCGCACCGAGCGGGATGATGGACGGGCAGGTGGGAGCGATCCGTGCTGCGCTCGACGCCGCCGAGCACCAGGACGTGGGCATCCTCGCCTACTCAGCGAAGTACGCCTCGGCGCTCTATGGACCGTTCCGCGAGGCCGTGGACGTGGAGATCATCGGCGGTGGTGACCGGCAGGGCTACCAGCAGGATCCTGCCAACCGACGAGAGTCGCTTCGAGAGGTGGCACTCGACATCGCCGAGGGCGCCGACATCGTGATGGTTAAGCCAGCCGTGACCTACCTCGACGTGATCGCCGATGTCGCCGCCTCCGTGGACGTCCCGGTCGCGGCGTACCACGTCAGCGGGGAGTACTCCATGATCAAGGCCGCGGCTGCCAATGGCTGGCTCGACGGCGATGCGGTGGCGCTCGAGCAGCTGACGGCTGTCAAGCGAGCCGGCGCCGACATGATCCTGACGTACTTCGCTCGCGAGATCGCACCGAGGCTCGATGGCTGAGGGCACGACGACCAACGCCGGCTGGTTCGAGCGAGCGACGGCGGTGATCCCCGGCGGAGTCGACTCACCGGTGCGCTCCTTTCGCTCGGTTGGAGGGACGCCCTACACCGTGGTCGAAGGCCACGGTGCGCTGGTCCGCGACGTCGAGGGCACCGAGTATCTGGATCTGGTGCAGTCCTACGGGGCGAGCCTGCTCGGCCACGCGCACCCGGTGGTCATCGAGGCGATCCGGACAGCCGCGCTGAAGGGGACCACCTTCGGAGCACCTACCCCAGGCGAGGTGCTGCTGGCGGAGGCCATCGTGGCGAGGGTGCCGGGGCTCGAGCAGGTCAGGTTCGTCTCTTCCGGCACCGAGGCGGTGATGAGCGCAGTCCGTCTGGCTCGAGGCGCGACAGGTCGCGACAAGATCGTGAAGTTCGATGGGTGCTACCACGGGCACGCCGACCACCTGCTGGTAGCCGGCGGGAGCGGGGTCGCAGAGCTCGGCCTCCCGGGCTCGGCTGGCGTGCCGCTCGCTGCCGTGGCCGACACCATCGTCGCGCCCTACAACCAGGTGCCGACCCTGAGCGACGACGTGGCCTGCGTCCTCGTCGAGCCGGTCGCCGCCAACATGAACCTCGTCAAGCCGGTGGCTGGTTTTCTTGAGGGGCTCCGAGCCGAGTGCGATCGGGTTGGCGCGCTGTTGATCTTTGACGAGGTCATCACTGGCTTCCGTCTGTCGCAGGGCGGTGCGGCCGAGTTCACTGGCGTCACCCCGGACCTCTGGTGCTTCGGCAAGGTGATCGGTGGCGGCCTGCCGGTAGGAGCATTTGGCGGGTCCGCCGCCCTCTTGGCCTCGCTGGCCCCCGCGGGGCCTGTGTACCAAGCGGGCACGCTCTCGGGGAACCCGCTTGCCACCGCCGCCGGACTGGCTGTGCTCAGCTCGGTCACCGCGGCCGACTACGAGGAGCTGGCGAATCGTGCTCAGCGCTTCGGCCGAGATCTGTGCGGTGCGATCAGGGATGGAGGGCTCTGGGCGTGCGTGCCGGCTGTCGGACCACTGCTCGGTCTCTACGTCGCCCCTCCGGGGGACTGGTCTGCGCCATCGGACTACGCCGGGGCCAAGGTGATCGCTGACACCGGCATCTATCCGGCCTTCTTCCACGCCATGCTCCGCCGTCGGGTGGCGCTTGCACCGGGCGCATATGAGATCCTCTTCGTCTCGATGGCGCACACCGATGCCGAGCTGGATCGAGTCGTGACGGCGGCCGGCGAGGTCGCCGTCGAGGTCGCCCGGGAACTCTGAGCGGGCTGATGGACGGCCAAGAGCGCGCTTCTCGCGTGACCGCCTCCGGGGCCCAGCTGGTCGAGTCAGCGGGACCGCTTGCTGGGGGAAGCTCGGTCGTCGCCACCTTCACCGACGGGACCATCGCCCTCTACGGCGGCGAGCCCGCCGCGGCCTGGCAGATCCCGTTGGCAGCGATCACGGGACTGACGCTGTCGAGTCGTCGGACGGCGACCGAGCTGGCGGGATGGGTGGCCGGGTCCCACCTTCACCTACGGTTCGACGCCACCATCCTCGTGGGCGGGACGATCGATGACCTCGCAGAGCTGCTCGGCGTGGCGCAGCCGTCGTCCCTCCGGTCTCGGCCCAAAGCCCATCGACGAAGGTGGTGGGTGGTGACCGCCATCGTGGTCGGCCTGCTCGTTGGCGGGAGTGCCTGGCTCATCGTTCGAAGCAGCCATGACTCGAGTGCTGCCTCATTGGCCAGTGATCGGTCGGCTGCCGCCTCGGTGAACCTCACCGGGCGCCAGCTGCCCACCGGCTTCAGCGTCGACGACCCCACCACGTCACCGCTCGCCGGCCTGCTTGGAACCGCACCGGCCACGAAGCCGACCGCAGCTGAGCGACGCGACACGCGGGCGATCGAGGATCGGTACCGGTCCTGCCTCGGCATCAGCTACGCCCAGGACCGCGAGTTCGGGGGCGCAGGCGTGACGCCGCCGGTAGAGGTGCCGAGCCTGCCATACGGCCGGATTGGAGCAGCAGGTGACATCGAGGAGGTCGGCTCGGTGACCCAGCGCTACGCGTCGGCAGCCGACGTCGCCGCTGATCGGCAACAGATGGCGCTGCCTCGCTTCCCGGCCTGCTTCGCAGCCGCCCTTGCTCGGTTCGTTGCTGGCTCATCAAGCGCTCCGGTCGCCGCTTCAGCGCAGCACCTCACGCAGCCCTTCGGCGCATGGGCCACCGGTGGCACCGCCATGGTCCAGATCGCTGGCACCAGTGGGAACGTGCCGGTCCAGATCGGTGTCAGCATCCTGCTGGCAGGACGAGACGAGCAGTACCTCTACACATTCGCCTCTGGGGGCCGCTTCCCGGCCTCGCTTCGAGACCAGCTCGTGGCAGAGCAAGGTCCGAGACTTGCCGGCCTGTTCGCTACCAAGACGGCGTGAGCTGCTCAGGCGGCGCTTGAGACCGAGGTGAGCGATGCCTGTTTGGTGTCGTTGAAGAGGGCGGCAAGTGCCTTGTCGGGGAGCAGCCGTCCAAGGGTGGCCATCGCTCGATACGCCACCTCGGCCGGTCCTCGCTCGTCAGGACGGAGCAGGTTGGCCATCAGAGCCAACAGTTCGTTCATCAAGGTCTCCGAGCGCATGCCCACCCCGACGCACATCGCCATCAACTTCGGCTCTGAGATCAGGCGGACGAAAGCCCGGGCGACGTCGTAGTAGGTCCCGTAGGCCTGGGTGAGACGCTCCTCGTAGGTGGCCAGCGCCTCCTCGCCACCACCGCCGAGCGACTCGGCGATCGATGCCGCAGCAAGTCGGCCGGTCTCATAGCCGTAGGCGATGCCTTCGCCGTTGAAGGGGTTGATCGCTCCGGAGGCATCGCCAATGGCGATGGTGGTCGCACCGGTCCGTGGCCCGACCGAGAAGCCCATCGGGAGGCGGCCACCGGTCGCTGGGCCCACCGCAGACTCGTTGGTGAGCTCCCAGCGATCAGGGGCGAAGTCGACGAAGGTCTCCATGAGCTTGGTCGTGTTCACGCCCTTCCACCGTCGATCGGTCGACAAGAGGCCGACGCCGACGTTCACTCGACCGTCGCCGAGCGGGAAGATCCAGCCGTAGCCGGGAACGATGTTGCCTTGAGCGTCACGGATGTCGAGGTGCGACTCGATGAAGTCGTCGTCGTGCAGCGGTGAGGTGTAGTAGCCGCGCAGCGCCATCCCCATGGGCCAGTCACGGCGACGCTGTGTTCCGAGGAGCCGACCCATGCGGGAGTTCGCGCCGTCAGCGATGACCACGATGCGGCCACGGAGCGCCGTGGTGGTCCCGGTCGCCTTGTCCTTGACGAGGACGCCAGAGGCGCCAGCCAGGCGGTGCTCGGCGATCGGCTCGCTGACGTCCAGCAGCTCGATGGCCTCGATGCCGTTGAACACCGTTGCACCCGCAGCGGCTGCGTTGGTGGCCACGAGGCCGTCGAGATCGAACCTGGTGATGCAGTAGCCGTACGAGGGGAACGACGGGTGGTCCGGCCACTGCATCGCCATCTCCTGGCCGAAGCCGCAGGCACGAAGCCCGCCGTAGCGATGTCCTGCAGCTGCAACCTGCTCCTCCAAGCCCATGTCGGCGATCTGGCGGACTGATCGGGGCGTGAGGCCGTCGCCGCAGGTCTTGGCTCGCGGGAAGGTCTTCTTCTCGACCACCGCGACGTCCCAGCCTGCACGGGCCAACCAGTAGGCGCATGACGAGCCGCTCGGGCCACCGCCGATGATGACGGCGTCGTAGAGGTGGTCAGCTGCGGTGTCGGGGGTGGTGGAGTCGCTCACGGACGACCATGGTACGGGCCTGAGCGGCAGTCGTGTCCGTGCGACGGCGGATGTGCTCATCGCCGCCCGTGCATGGTAGAAAAAAGCCCGTGGATCAGTACCTCCCCATTCTCGGCGTCCTCATCCTCGGGATCCTCTTCGCGGCAGGATCGTTCGTGGCCTCAGCGCTGCTCGCGCCCCGCAAGCGCCCGACCGCAGCAAAACTGTCGCCCTACGAGTGCGGCATCGTCCCCGAGTACGAGCCACCCCATCGCTTCCCGGTCCGCTTCTACCTCGTGGCGATGATCTTCATCATCTTCGACAT
>CAITOG010000053.1 GCA_903893955.1 uncultured Actinomycetes bacterium | reverse complement strand
GTACCGCCTCATCGACTTCAAGCGCAACAAGGACGGCATCCCGGCCACCGTTGCGACGATTGAGTACGACCCGAACCGCAACTGCCGGATCGCGCTGCTCAACTACCACGACGGCGAGAAGCGCTACATCCTCTGCCCCGCAGGCCTCCAGGTCGGCGACAAGCTCCAGAACGGCCAGGGCGCTGACATCCGCGTTGGCAACGCCCTGCCGATGCGCTACATCCCGACCGGTTCAGTCGTCCACAACGTGGAGCTGCGCCCCGGCGGCGGCGGCAAGATCGCCCGAGGTGCGGGTATGAGCGTCCAGCTCGTCGCCAAGGACGGTGGCTTCGCCACCCTGCGGCTCCCCTCGACCGAGATGCGCCGTGTACCGATCGACTGCCGGGCCACGCTCGGTGTGGTCGGCAACTCGGAGTACGAGCTCATCAAGATCGGGAAGGCCGGTCGCTCCCGCTGGAAGGGCAAGCGCCCCCAGACCCGTGGTGTGGCTATGAACCCGGTGGACCACCCCCTCGGTGGTGGTGAGGGTAAGACCTCCGGTGGACGCCACCCGGTGTCCCCGTGGGGCAAGCCAGAGGGCCGCACCCGTGCGGGCAACAAGGAATCCGACAAGCTCATCGTCCGTCGTCGCCGCACCCGCGGGTCCAGGCGCTAGGGAGGACCAGGAATGCCCAGGAGTCTCAAGAAGGGCCCGTTCGTGGACGACCACCTGCTCAAGAAGGTGGATGTCTTGAACGAGGCCAACGAGAAGAAGGTCATCAAGACCTGGTCGAGGCGCTCGACCATCATCCCCGACATGATCGGCCACACCATCGCGGTGCACGACGGTCGTCGCCACGTCCCGGTCTTCATCACCGAGTCGATGGTGGGTCACAAGCTCGGCGAGTTTGCCCCGACGCGGACCTTCCGGTTCCACGCCGGCCAGGAGAAGACGGGAAGGCGTTGAGATGACCGGACCCAAGACCAACGAGCGTCCCGGGACCAAGGCGGTCCTCAAGCACTTCCACATGTCGGCCTACAAGGCCCGTCAGGTGCTCGACCTCATCCGCAACAAGGACGTCGTGACCGCCTCGGAGATCCTCGCCAACACGCCGAGGGAGGCTGCTCGGGTCAGCGCCAAGGTGCTGGCATCGGCCATCGCCAACGCCGTCCACAACGACGGCCAGATCGCCGAGGACCTCTTCGTCGCAGCTGCCTACGCCGACGAGGGCCCGACCATGGGCCGCTGGCGTCCCCGTGCACGAGGCCGCGCCACGAAGATCCGCAAGCGCACCTGCCACATCACGATCATCGTCGACCGGATGGACGAGGACACCCTGGCCCGTCGGGCCGAGGCTCGCCAGGCCGCCGGTGCCCAGCGCTCACGCCGAGTCGCCGAGTCGCAGCGCCGTGCCGACCAGCAGGGTCGGGGCCGTCGCCGCGATGCAGCTCGTGAGGCCGCCCTCGACGCCGAGAACGAGGCTGCAGAGGAAGAGTCGCTCGAGGCGACCGCAACCGATGAGGCAGTGACCGACGAGGTCGCCGCTGAGACCACCACCACGAACACCGCTGCGGCCACCGAGGTCGAGGCGACTGACGAGTCGGCTGGAGACGCCGAGCCGGAGGCCACCGTGGCCGAGGGCGACGCCGACCACGCTGACGAGGAGAAGAACTGATGGGCCAGAAGGTAAACCCCTACGGCTTCCGCCTCGGCGTGACCACGGACTGGAAGTCCCGCTGGTTCGAGGAGAAGAACTACAAGGAGTTCGTGATCGAGGACTGGAAGATCCGCGACTACCTGATGAGCCAGCTCGAGACCGCTGCGGTCAGCCGCATCGAGGTCGAGCGGACCCGTGACCGCGTCCGTGTTGACATCCACACTGCTCGTCCGGGCATCGTCATTGGTCGCCGTGGCGCTGAAGCCGACCGCTTGAAGAAGAAGCTCGAGGAGATCACCGGGCTGCCGAACCGCATCCAGCTCAACATCCAGGAGATCAAGCAGCCGGAGCTCGACGCGGCGCTCATCGCCCAGGGCATCTGCGACCAGCTGGTCCGCCGGGTGGCTTTCCGTCGTGCGATGAAGCGTGCGATCCAGACCGTCCAGAAGGCAGGTGCGCTCGGGATCAAGGTCCAGTGCTCCGGTCGTCTCGGTGGCGCTGAGATGAGCCGCAAGGAGCAGTACCGCGAGGGTCGCGTGCCGCTGCACACGCTGCGCGCCGACATCGACTACGGCTTCCGTGAAGCCCGCACCGCCACTGGTCGGGTGGGCGTGAAGGTCTGGATCTACAAGGGCGACATCCTCCCCTACAAGGTCTCGGTCGAAGACAAGATCACCAAGGAGGCCGCGATGGCCGTCGGTGAGACCTCTGGCCAGGCTGGTGCGACTCCTGAAGCTCCTGCGGCCCCGCGTCGCCTGGTGACCGCCGGTGGTGGTCGTCGCAAGGAGGACATGCCTGAGCCGGGCACCGCACCGGTCGTCGTCGAGGAGGAGGTGACCGAGCTCCTGGCCCCGCCCGTCGAGGCTGACGAGCTCGAGCGCCGTCTCACCGAGGAGGAGGAGATCGAGCGCAAGACCCTCCACGAGCACCACGAGGCCCCTCACTTCAAGAAGGAGGTGGACTGACCATGCTGATGCCCCGCAAGGTCCGCCACCGTAAGCAGAACCGTGGCCGCAATAGCGGCATGGCCAAGGGCGGCACCGAGGTCAGCTTCGGCGACTTCGGCATCCAGGCGCTCGAGCCAGGGTGGATCACCGCTCGCCAGATCGAGGCTGCTCGAATCGCCATGACTCGTCACGTCAAGCGTGGCGGCAAGGTGTGGATCCGGGTCTTCCCGGACAAGCCCGTGACCCAGAAGCCTGCCGAGACCCGCATGGGCTCGGGCAAGGGCAACCCAGAGCACTGGGTGGCCGTGGTCAAGCCCGGTCGCATCCTCTTTGAGCTCGCTGGTGTCGACCCAGAGTTGGCCAAGGCCGCCATGGAGCGCGCTATCCAGAAGCTCCCGATCGAGGCCCGCTTCGTGGTCCGTCCGGGCACGCACGGCACGCCGGAGGTGCAGGTATGAGTTCCAAGATCGATGAGATCATCGGCCTGAGCGACGACGAGCTGGTCGACCGGCTCGCCGAGAGCCGTCGTGAGCTGTTCAACCTTCGGTTCCAGCTCGCCACAGGCCAGCTCGACAACACCGCCCGCATGGGGGAGGTCCGCAAGGACATCGCCCGGCTGCTGACGGTGCTCCGCGATCGTGAGATCGCCCAGGCAGAGGCCCTCGCAGGCCAGGGAGGTGCAGCCTGATGGCTGACGAGACCACAGAGACGACCGAGGCGACCGAGCGGACCAGCCGCAAGGTCCGAGAGGGCATCGTGTCCTCGGACAAGATGGACAACACGATCGTGGTGT
>CAITOG010000052.1 GCA_903893955.1 uncultured Actinomycetes bacterium | reverse complement strand
TCCGCGCAGCGCGAGGACGTCGAGGCGCACGAGCGCTTGGTCGACGCCACCTCGGCGTCGCTTCAGTTCCTGCTCTAGCTGCTAGCGGAAGAGGTCTGCGGGCACGAAGGTCCCGGCGTTGATCGTCGAGAGCCGGTGGGGGAGCCGAACGGTCGCCACCGGCCCAGCAGAGAACGAGCTTGCATCGAAGATGACGATCGAGGTGCCCTGCTCGCGCCGGTCATAACACGAGACGAGCAGCCAGCCCTCGTCATCCGATCGACCTTCGATATCCCTGATGAAGACAGGGCGGGATCCGAGCAGCGAGGGCTCGAGATCAACTCGCTCGGCACCTCCTGTCCGCAGGTTGTACTTGATCACGGTTCGCTGATCGACGGTGGTCGCGTAGCCGTGCCGACGGCGGTGGCTTCCCTCGGCGACATCGATGCACGCCCCCACGACCTCGATGTCGTCGAGCGGCTCGATCGACACTCGCTGGTGCGGTCCATCGACCACGAGCCGCTCGAGCATCCCGGCGGTCGGCCGCCACTCGTGATCGCCGTGCCTCGACGGCGCCGAACGAATCGCGGTGACATCGATCCCGTTGGCGGTGTTGTTGGCGCAGAGCGTCTGGTGGACATGGCCTGGGGCGAGGTCGCACCACCGAGCGTCATCGCCGCTCCGTTCGAGTGGAAGGAGGCCGAGCAGAGCTGGTCGATCCGCTTCGAAGCGAAGCTCCTCGGTCCCTCGACCGGTCTCGGGATCGACGGTGCTTCGGACGGATGATTCGACGAAGAACCTGAGCCCCTCGGTGGCACCGAGTGCTGGCTCGAGACCGACCGGGCTCATCGGCACGCTCGTGCTCGACGACAGGAGGCCATCGCCTCGAAGCTCATAGAGGTGCAGCAGCGGTCGTCGCCACGGGTCGACACCCAAGAACGAGGCGTCACCAGTGCTCGGGTCGATCTCGACCTGCGTGCCCATAGAGGTTGAGAGCATGCCGTCGAAATCCTCGACACTGACCGTGGCCAGCGAGGTCGAGAGCCGATAGCCCAAGCCCATGCCGTCGAGGGCGAGCAGCCGTCGTGCGACGACGACGACCGAGCGGTTGGCCACGGGCCCGCCGGCCGAGAGCGGGCCGCTCGGTACCGGGGACATGCCGAGTCGATCGACGAGCACCCTCGTGACGACGAAGCGGGATCGCTCCTCGAGAGGCCTGCCCCTTTCGAACGTAACGGCATGGACCATGCCAGAACCGAACGCGGTGTCGTAGGTCTCGGGATCGTCGAGAATGACGGGGTTCGGTCCGACGAGGACGAGCATGCCGTCGACTCCTGGCGGAACGGTCCCGGTGACGACGAAGGGGCCATCGTCGATCGCCTCGCTCCGCAGTGGCTCGTTCGGTCCTGTAAGCGAGGCACGGGACGTCGGTGGCAGCGGCGGCAGCTCGAGAGTCTGGTCTGGTCGCGCCACGGCTGAACGCTAGCGTCCCTGGGCCGAGTCCCTGAGGTGTCGTGGCAGACTTGGCCACCATGACAGCGATCTCCACTGACCTGACGGCGAGAGGTCTCATCCATCAAGTCACGGACGAGGCGCTGCTCGCCAAGCTCGACCACGGCGGGGTGATTACCTACGCCGGCTTCGATCCGACCGCCGACAGCCTCCACGTCGGCAGCCTGCTGCAGCTCTGCACGCTTCGTCGTCTCCAGCTCGCAGGGAACCAACCGATCGCGCTGGCTGGTGGCGGAACCGGCATGATCGGCGACCCTGGCGGCAAGTCGGTCGAGCGGCCGCTGCTGAGCCTCGACGAGATCGCTCACAACGTCGACTCGATCCGCGAACAGATCGCCCGATTCCTCGACTTCGACGCGTCCGCAGGTTCCAGCCAGGCAGTGCTGCTCGACAATGCCGAGTGGCTCTCGTCGGTGCGCTACCTCGAGTTCCTGCGTGACGTGGGCAAGCACTTCACGGTGAACCAGATGGTGGCCAAGGAGTCGGTGAAGAGCCGTCTCGAGCGCCCCGATCAAGGCATCAGCTACACGGAGTTCTCCTACATGCTGCTCCAGGCGTATGACTTCGCCCAGCTCAACGAGCGACTCGGCTGCACCCTCCAGATCGGAGGCTCTGACCAATGGGGCAACATCACGATGGGCATCGACCTGATCCGCCGACGAAGTGGTGACCAGGCCTATGGGCTGACCTCGCCACTCGTGACAAAGGCTGATGGCACCAAGTTCGGGAAGTCAGAGGGTGGCAACGAGAAGGTGTGGCTCGATGCCAAGCGGACCAGCCCGTTCCGGCTCTACCAATTTTTCTTGGCCGTCGAGGACGCGGTGGTCGGGAGCTATCTCCGGTACTTCACGTTCCTCGATCTCGAGGAGATCGAGGCGCTCGACCTTTCGACGGCGCAGCAACCCCAGGCTCGTGCGGCCCAGCGCGCACTCGCGGCGGCGGTGATCGATCTGATCCACGGGCCCACCGAGCGCATGGCTGCGCAAGAGGCATCGCGTGCGCTCTTCGGCGGGTCGGTGGCATCGCTCGACGAGGCCACCCTCCTCGAGGTGATCGAGGAGGCTCCTGCCACGACCCTGTCGGCACATCGACTCGATGAGGCGCCGCTGGTGGTTGACGTCATGACCGAGTGTGGGCTCGTCGCATCGAAGTCGGAGGCGCGCCGGGCGCTCGAGCAGGGAGGCGTCTTCGTCAACGATCAGCCCGTGACGGGCATCGATGCGGCCCTGACTCGCGCTGACCTGCTCCATGGTCGTTACGTCGTGCTGCGAAAGGGAAAGCGCAGCTACCACCTCTTGACCGTGTCGTGAGGAGAGCATTCGTCGCTGGGGTGGTCCTCCTCGTCGCTGGCCTGCACGGAACGGCATGTAGCCCTGCCGGCAACGCCGGCTCCGCCTCGCTGCCATCGTTTGCATCGAGCACCGGGATCGGTGGCACCATCC
>CAITOG010000051.1 GCA_903893955.1 uncultured Actinomycetes bacterium | reverse complement strand
TGCGTCGTGTCACTGGTGCAGCCACCTTCGGCGAGTGGTTCGCAGCCGAGGTCGCGCAACCACTCGGCGCCGACTTCTACGTCGGGCTGCCCGAGAGCGAAGAGCCGAGGGTCGCACTCGTCATCCCTATGGACGAGGGGGAGCCCAACGCTCCAGAGGATTCCATCGCCATGCGAACGTTCCGCTCACCCGCACTCGACTCGTCGGCGCCGACACACCGGTGGTGGCGGGCGGCTCAGATCCCAGCTGCCAACGGTCAAGGCAACGCAGCATCGGTTGCAGATGTGCAGGGCCTCATCACCGGACGCGGCGAGGTCCACGGGGTGCGACTGATATCGGAATCGACGGTCGACCGTGTCTTTGAAGTCCAGGCGGACGGCACCGACCTGGTCCTGGGCCTCCCCATGCGGCTCGGGATGGGATACGGGCTGGCGAGCTCGCTACTTCCTTTCGGCGATCGAGCCGCATGGTGGGGTGGTTATGGCGGGTCCGTTATTTACACCGACCAGGAACTTGGCCTCACAGTTGCGTACATGATGAACCTGATGCGAAACGGCTTGACAGGGGACACCCGTGGCTTCGGTCACGTGTTCGCAGCGATCGAGGCGGCTCGAACGTCCTGAGCCAGAGATGCAAGAGTCGAGAATGTTGGGATAGCCTAACAGACCTAATCCTTTTCGAATGTTCTGTGGAGTTGGGGAGTACCAGAGAACCCGACCCGGAGGTCTCATGAAGTTCCGTGTGCGTGGAGCAGCCCTCACTGCCGTGGCGGCCGCGCTCGCTCTCTTCTCTCTTCCTGGTCTTGCCGTTGCTGCCACGGCTCCGACCACGCCTGCACCAATCCCGGCCACCTACTTCGGCCTCCCGCCCACCATCCAGCTGGCGGGAACCCAGGCCGCCACCTTCTTGACCATCCCGCCAGTTATTGGGATCCAGCCCACGTCACTGGCGATCGGCGTGCAGTGGCCGGCCAACATCAGCTCAGGCACGCTCGAGGCCATCAACACCACCGACAACAACCTCCGGGTGTCATCGTTGAACTCGAACGGTACAACCACAAATGGCACCTGGGTCATCCCGATCAGCTCGACGGTCACACGCCCCGAGGTCCTCGAGATCACCTCGAGCCTGACCTTCGGCGCCACCGGCGCCACCTGCGGCCCCGTGGTGTCCAACTCGGTCGTGCGACTCTTTCCCTCATTGATGGCCTATACCCCTGTCGAGAACAGCTACTCGGTCGGCACGTATCTGGTTGGCCCTATCGCCACGGTCAACATCGTCCTGCCGCCCGACCCCGACCGGGTCCTCATCCAGGCCGCCATCAACCTCGACGTGGCGGTGGTCTCGAACGCAATTGATAAAGACGTTGACGTGAACTTGCTTCCAAGCACGCAGCCGCTCCCGCCGTCATCGCCGACGGTGCGCAACGTGGTCTTCACGGGGACAGGAACGTCCGGCATCGCAGCGGACAGCCAACAGATGACTATCTCTGGCTCAACACCTCTGGCACAGGTCCGCCTGCTCACGACCAACCAGCAGCTGCTTGCCGAAGGCAAGACCCGAGCGATCACGGTCCCTGGCGCGACCATCGCTCGCTCGACGACGCTGTCGCTGCAACAGCTCGGGGTCACCCAGGCGAACCAGAGTGGCATCGGCACCTTCTCTATCCCCGTCAGCTTCGATCAGGTGATGGCTGGTGGTCAGGTGGCCTCTGCCACGTTCTCGTTGCAAGGCAGCGCCGCAGCGCAGGCCTCAGGCACGGCCGCCACGGTGACGGCCATGCTCGGGAATACGCCGCTCGCCACCGAGACGATCCCGAATGATGGACGTTGGCAGCTCACTGGCTCGATTCCATCTGAGTTGATGTCGAGGACGGTCAATCTGCAAGTCCAGGTGGGCTACTTCGGAGGGCAAGGCCACTGCAGCGGCCTGCTCCCTCTCCAGGTCGACGTGAGCCCGAGGAACTCGACGCTCACCTTCACCCCTGGCCCCCCTTCCGCCCCGGTCTCCTTCCTCAATTCGCCGCAACTCCTCTTCCCGAGCGCAAGCGTGGTGCTCGGGAACCGATCGCTCGGCAATCTCCAGGAGATGATCGACCTGGTGGCGGGAATGCAGAGGATGGCACCCCTGCCGCTCGAGCTCCACCTGATCAAGGGGCACGTCGTGCCGACCACGCCGTCCATCGTCGTCGCGGGTTCGCCATCTCCATTGGCTCACACCTTGATCCCGGCGGCCCTGATCAACGACACGGCCCAGTTCACGTCGCCGATCGGCATCGAGCGCGTCATCCTCGGTTCGAGTGAGGCGATCCTGACGGTGTCGACCACCACGCCGACGATCGCTCTCCTCAACGGCAGTCTCAGCAGCTCGAGCGGGAAGCAGCTCCTGGCGGCCATCGGCAACTCTCAGAACGCATGGCTCAACCTGCGTGGCAATGTCGTGGCTACGACGCCTGACGGTCAGATCGTCGAGGCACAGGTGGGGCAGGCAGCCACCGCGTCGCCGGCTGAGGCGGTCGCTGCGTGGTACAACCTCGGCTGGGTGCGGATCGTGCTCGGCGTCATCCTCCTGATCATCGGCTTGGCGGCTGGCTTCGCTCTCGGCCGACGGCGCGGGGGCTCCGCCAAACAGATCAACTGAACATGCGGACCCTCATCCGCCGAATCGCCGCCGCCGTGGTGATCGTGGTCCTCGCGGTTCCCGCTGCACTCCACAGCCTTGAACACCAGGGCGCCGCCGCATTCCCGGCGACGGGCGCCGGCGGGCTCATCGCACTCGTGCTCGTTGCCCTCACTGTTGTCGTGCCTGCGAAGACAAAAGATGGGTCGCTGCTTCCAAGCGATGGCGAAGCCGATGTGATCATCGCTGGCGCACTCTTGTTCCTGGGTGGTTGGCTGGCAGTCGGGATCTCGGCGCAGCTCCCGTTCGGGACGATCCTCTATCGGCCTGATCTCGTGGGGCTCTCGTTGCTCATCACCGGCACCCTCTGCTTCCTCGCCGGGACCCGTCTTGCCATCGTGCTGCTCCCCTCGGTGGCGCTGGCCTGCTTCATTGCTGTTCCCGCCACGTCGCTGATCGCCATGGGATCGAAGTCGTCAGGTGCCATCGCAGGTGGCCTCTCAGCGCTGATGGTCGGCAGCATCATCGTCGTGGCGCCGCCTCGCCGCCGACGGATCGCCCTTGCATGGGTGGGCGCCGGGGTCCTAGGTGTGCTTTGTGGTGTGCTTGCCGGGTCTGTCGATCTCGGTGCTCTCCTCGGGGCGATCGCAGGGCTTGTGCTCGTCGGAGGGATTCGACTTGCCACCATGGGCAGCGTCCACGGCGTCGCGCTCCCGGAGCAGCTCGCACCGGTAGGCCGAAGCGTGGCGGGCATGCTGGCGGGTATCGGAACGCTCGTCTGCACGACGCTGACCTTCGCTGCTCCTGGCTGGTCCAGCGCGTTGAGCATGACGTCATCGCCTAGCAAGGGACACGCCTCGTACCTGATCCCGACCGGCGTCTCGGTGAGCGGCTGGGAGGTTCCTGGCGACACGCCGAACCGACGGGTGCAGATGGTGGTTGCCTCAGGGAATTCGTACTCAAGTGTGGCGTCGCTCCCGCCGGCGATGCTCGTCACCGTTCCGACGCTGGCATGCCCGAACACCCTCACCTTCCACCTCGATGGCATGGCAGTGCATGCAACGTCGTATCCCAGCCAATCGACAGGGGACACCTGGCAGATCAACGCCGTGGTGCACAAGATCGGCGATCGCTGGCAACAGGTGGACGTGATCACTGCTGCAGGTCCTGTCGGCGGTCCTGTCCCACTGCTGCCACTCCACTTCCACCCCAGCGCCTTCTCTCTCACGCTCGCCGGGTCCCTCCTCGCATCTCGACACATCGTGTGTGAGCCGCTTGCTCCCACGGGCAAGGTCGCCAAGCTCATCCGAGCGACGACGCATGGCGGGATCATCGGATGAGTTATCGGGGATCCGACGCCGTGCTCGTTGTGTCGCCAGAGGAGCGAGCCGAAGCGATCCACTTTGCTGTGAGCGGACTCGAGGAAGCGTTTCCCGATGCCTCGTCTCGTCGGCCCATCGTGACCTGGCAGTGGCGGGCCGTCGCAGCGCTGGCGGCGGTGTTCGCCGTGTTGGTCGTCCTGTACCCGATCACGACCCTCTCTGTACTCGGGTCGAGCGCTGTGCTCTTCTACCTGGTCATCTTGGCCACACGCCTGGTGATCGCCACTGTCGGACTTCGGCGCCTCGAGCGGCCCGACGCCAGGAGCTTTCCGCCAGTGCCCGACGACGACCTGCCTCGCTACAGCGTCCTGATGCCGGCGTACCATGAGCCGGAGGTGCTCGCCCGGCTCCTCGACGGCGTCGTCAAGGTGGACTACCCGGCCGATCAGCTCGAGATCCTCTTGCTGCTCGAGGAGGATGACGAGGAGACCATCGCTGCGCTCCACGCCGTCGAGGTGCCCGACATGATCACCGTGGTCATGGTCCCGGCCGAGGGTCCGAGGACCAAGCCGAAAGCATGCAACTACGGTCTCTACTTCGCCACCGGTGACATCATCACCATCTACGACGCAGAGGACCTCCCCGACGCTGACCAGCTCCGGATGGCAGCGTCGGCGTTCGAGATGGGCGGTGAGCACCTCGCCTGCGTCCAGGCCCGTCTCGACTACTTCAACGAGCGACAGAACCTCCTGACCAAGTGGTTCACGCTCGACTACCTCACGTGGTTCGCCTGCTTCCTTCCCGGTCTCGATCGACTGGCGCTGCCGATCCCGCTCGGTGGGACGTCGAACCACATGAGAGCGCCCTTGCTCCGAGAGCTCGCGGGGTGGGACCCTTACAACGTGACCGAAGATGCCGACCTTGGTATGCGCATCTACCGACTTGGCTACACCACCTCGGTCATCCCGTCGGTGACCCTGGAAGAGGCCAACTCTGACGCCATCAACTGGATCCGACAGCGGTCGCGCTGGTACAAGGGCTACGCGATCACCACTGCCGTCCTGTTCCGGAACCCTCGCCAGGCTGTGGCCGAGCTCGGCTGGGTCGGTGCGGCTATCGCGCTTCTGCTGATCGGTGCCACACCGGTCCTCGCTGCGCTGAATCTGTTCACGTGGTTGATCACCGCTGCCTTCTTCATCGGCGTGCCGGCCTCCTGGGAGGCGATCTTCCCGCAATGGGTGGTGATCCTGGGTGTGATGTCGTTCGTGATCGGGAACGCGACCGTGGCCTACCTCTCCTTGCTCGCCGCGATGGCGGCCAAGCGCCCTCGGTTGCTCTGGGCGGCGCTGACCTATCCGATCTACTGGCTCCTCATGGCGATCGCAGCGGTCAAGGCGATGTACCAGCTCGTGGTCAAGCCGTCCTACTGGGAGAAGACCGTGCACGGCCTCTCGTCTGATGAGGAGGTCAGCGCATGACCGTCCTCGACGTCGCCGCACCACATACCGAAGGGGCTCCCGAGCTCCCAGAGCTCAAGCACCTCTCGCCACGGCGTGTTCTGAGCTGGTGGTGGATGCCACCGCTGTTCGTCTTCTACGTGGCGATGGGCGTCTTCTTCGCTAGGCGAGGCGTCTTCATGGGAGATGCGCTGGCACGTACGACAGCTGCGAATCAGGTCATCCACGGTTTCGATCCTCACATCGCCTCGATCGGCTTCGTCTGGGGTCCGATCCCGACGGTGCTCGAGATCCCGCTGATCTGGCTGATCCCTCTCAAGCAGATGGTCACCGACGGGATCGCCGGGAGCGTCGTCTCGGCCGCCTTCGCGATCCTTGCAGTCACGAGCCTGCGTGGGATCCTGCACGACCGGCGGCTGCCGAAGACCACGACGCTGGTGATCGTCCTGGCCTTCGCCTTCAACCCATTCATCGTGATCTTCGCCTCGAACGGCATGTCGGAGATGCCGTATGTCGCGTTGCTGCTCGCGGCCACCCGCCGATTGCTCCGCTTCGAGGCGGACAACCACACAACCGACGCAGCCATCGCGGGCGTGTACCTCGCGGTCGGCACCCTCGTCCGCTACGAGCCCTTGCTGGCTGCCCTCAGCGCGGCTGCCTTCGCGTTCATCCACGCCAGACGGCTGGCGACGGGGACGCCACGACAGCGCACCCGCTCAGGTGCGGTGGCGGGAGTGGCAGTCCTGGCTCCGGTAGTCGTGGTCTTCGGGCTCTTCATCACCATCTCGTGGTGGATCACCGGGGTGGCGGTCGCACAGCTCTCCTCGGCGTATGGCAATGCCGCCATCATCGCCGCCGTCGGGATCTCGGTCTACGCATCGATCAGAGTGCCGGAGGTCGCCACCGAGGTGATCGCGATCTCGCCGCTCCTGATCCCGATGGTGCTCATCGATCTGGCGCTCACGACCTTCCGCCGCCGCTACTTCCTGACCGTGGTCCTCGTGGTCCTGTTGCCGCCGTTGGCGTTCGACATCTTGGGCCTCTCGACGGGCACACAACTCAACCTCAACCGCTACCTC
>CAITOG010000050.1 GCA_903893955.1 uncultured Actinomycetes bacterium | reverse complement strand
GGCTGCATGCCACCGGGAGAATCTTGATCTTCTCGGCGATCGCCATCTGGGTGACCAACGTGATCGTCTTCGCACTGTGGTTCTGGGAGTTCGACCGAGGAGGTCCACTGGTTCGCAACACGCCGGCCGAGGGATACCCGGACTTCCAGTTCCCTCAGATGGAGAACCCGAGGCTGGCCCCTCCGCAGTGGCGACCCCACTTCGTCGACTACCTCTACATCTCGCTGACCAACTCGGCCGCCTTCAGCCCGACCGATGCGATGCCGCTGACCAAGCGCGCCAAGATGGCGATGGGGGTGGGCTCGATCGTCTCGCTCGTGACCGTGGTGGTCGTGGCCTCGAGGGCGGTCAATATTCTCAACTGATCGCCCGTCGGGCTCAGTTCTGGGCCTCACAGATGGTCCGCAGGTTCTTGAGCGTGGTGTGGAAGGTGAGCAGGTCGGCGGCGAAAGAGCTCTGCGAGCTTCCACGCAGGTGCTGTTCGATGGTCGTCAGCTCGGCTGCGGCGTAGGTGGCCTGCTTGGCCGCATGTGGTGGCAACAAGGGCTTCGCTGACTCGAGGGCGCTCCGCATCGCCGCCGAGGCCTGTGCCAGGGTGGCAGCAGTCGCAGTCGACTGCTCGATCGCCTTGGCGTAGGCGAGGTTCGCGTGGGCGACCCGTGCGCAGCCGGGGTTGGTGGTCGTAGTCGTCGGAGCGGACGAGTTCGTCGATGATGAGCAGCCTGCGAGCGACGCGACGCTGAGCCCGAGGAGGGCGACGGCGGCGCCCACACGACGTCGGGAGCGGTCGACGGGGGGCATGGCTGCATCGTATTCCCGACGCACCGGTCTGCTCAGATCGGCCGCGAGAGATGGGCGGAGAGATCGCCGACCAGGTCGACGAACACGTGCATCGCGGTGAAGCGCCAGCGGCCATCGACCCGCTCGAAGGCGTCGTGGTAGCGACCGGCGATCACCGGCTGGAGCGCAAGCTCGCCAGGGACGGCTTGGAGGACGGTGTAGTAGCTCCGTGAACGGGCAGTGGCGCCTTCGACCTCGACGATGACGTTGGTCATCACGTGCTTGGTCTTGGGGGTGCCATCGTCGAGTCGGCGCGTTGTCGCCGCATAGAGGCTCTCGATCGCTTCGGCACCAGTGACCATCGTGTCGTAGCCCTCGAAGGTGAGCTTGGCTGTGCCGAGAAGCTTGCCGACGCCTGCGAAGTCGCCTGCGTCGATCCTCTCTGCGTAGGTGTAGATCAGCTGGCAGATCTCGTCGCGCTCGGACATGTGGTCGAGGTTACGCCGAAGCTCAGCCGCCGATGAGGCTCGCCATCTTGGAGGCCACCCAGCTCGGTCGCCCTCGTGTCGCCTCGGAGCGATCGGACCAGCGAGCGGCGAGGAGGCCGGCATTGACCCCGAGCCACCGGAAAGGCTCAGGCTCCCAGTCGGGGGAGCGGTGATTGACCCACGGCAGGCGGGTCAGGTCAGTCGACTCACCATGAATGAGGTCGCTCAGCGTCCGGCCAGCGAGGTTGGTGGTGGTCACGCCGTCACCGACATAGCCGCCAGCCCATGCGAGGCCGGTCGATCGATCGAGGCCAACCGAGGAGTACCAGTCGCGAGGGATGCCGAGCGGCCCGCCCCACGAGTGGGTGATGAGAGAGTCAGCAAGCACCGGGAAGAGCTCGACGAGCGAGGCCCGAAGGTCAGAGAACACTCTGGTGTCCCGGTCGAACGACGGCTCGATCGCTGAGTTGTAGTGATACGGCGCTCCTCTGCCTCCAAAGGCGATGCGACCATCTGCCGTGCGCTGGCCATAGATGACCATGTGGCGATGATCGGCGAAGGTGGGCCGGCCGTCGAGGCCGATCTGCGACCAGATCTCGGCAGAGAGCGGCTCGGTAGCGATCATAAGCGAGTAGACCGGGATCACCGCTCGACTCGATCCAGGAAGCTCGGCCGAGAATCCCTCGGTGGCACGCACCACGACGTCGGCCGTGACCGTGCCTCGAGACGTGATGGCCGCCGGCTTGCGACTCCCGCTACCGGCCCGGATCTCGGTGACACCGGTCGACTCGAAGATCGCGGCTCCCCGCTGCTCGACGGCATCAGCCAGACCGACGCAGAGCTTGGCGGGGTTGATGGCGGCGCAGTGCGGGGTGAACGTCGCGCCGAGGACGTCGGTGGCTTTGAGGTGAGCTCGTGCCTCGTCGACGTCCATCCAGCGAAGGTCGTCGGGGCCGATGCCGAGGTGACGAGCCTCGTCGATCTCCTCGTGGGCACGAGCGACCTGCGCCGCTGAGCGAGCGGCCACGATGGAACCGCCCTTCTCGAAGTCGAACTCGATGCCATCAGTCCGTGCAGCCCGGCTGATCTCGTCGACGGCATCGTTCATGGCCGCCCTCATATCGAGGGCGGCCTGCCGGCCCGAGTTGCGCGCCAAGGTCGCGTCATGGGCTGCGAAGAGGGCCGAGGCCCAGCCACCGTTGCGTCCAGATGCGCCGAAGCCGCAGGTCTCGCGCTCGATGATCGCTATCCGGGTGGTCGGATCGTGCTCAAGGAGCGAGCGAGCGGTCCACAGTCCGGTGAAGCCACCGCCGACGATGGCGACGTCGACGTCGAGGTCGCCATCGAGCGGGCGACGCTCCGCGCGAGACGCGTCGAGCGAGTCCCACCACAACGAGAGGTGTGAGCGGTCCGACGACATCGTGGCGCCTTACCTAGGAGATGTGGCGGAGGCCCTCGGAGAGGACCTTGTGGAGCACGTCGACCATGAAGTCGATCTCGGTCTCGGTGCAGATCAGCGGGGGAGCCAGCTGGACGACGGGGTCGCCACGGTCATCTGCTCGGCAGATCAGGCCGCTGTCGAAGAGCGCGCCTGACAGGTAGCCGCGCAGCAGGCTCTCGGCCTCGTCGTCGGAGAAGGACTCCTTGGTGTCCTTGTCCTTCACCAGCTCGATGCCGAAGAAGAAGCCCTCGCCTCTGACCTCGCCGACGATGGGCAGGTCGAGGAGGGTCTCCAAGCCCTTCCGGAAATAGGGCGAGAGCCGGTTGACGTGCCCCAGGATGTCCTCGTTCTCGAAGATCTCGATGTTCTTGAGCGCGACCGCGGTCGATACCGGGTGGCCGGCGAAGGTGAAGCCGTGCAGGAAGCTCTCCTCGCCGTGGAGGAACGGCTCGATGATCCGATCAGAGGCGATCATCGCCCCGAGCGGCGAGTAGGCAGATGTCAATCCCTTGGCGAAGGTGATGATGTCCGGGGTCACGCCGTACTTGTTGGCACCGAACCAGTCACCGAGACGGCCGAAGGCGCAGATGGTCTCGTCGAACACCAGCAGCACGCCGTGGCGCGTGCAGATGTCGCGCAGCCGCTGGAGGTAGCCAGGGGGCGGCGGGAAACACCCGCCAGCGTTCTGGACCGGCTCGACGAACACAGCAGCGACGGTGGACGGGTCCTCGCGGAGGATGGCCCGCTCCACCTCATCGGCCGCCCACATCGAGAAGGCGTTGATGTCGTCTGCGTGGATCTCGGCCCGGTAAAAGTTGGTGTTCGGGACCTTGACCGCACCTGGGATCAGCGGCTCGAACGGCGTGCGCATGCCGGGGATCGAGGTGATCGACAGGC
>CAITOG010000049.1 GCA_903893955.1 uncultured Actinomycetes bacterium | reverse complement strand
GGTCTCGTCGGCGAGTCGGGGTGCGGCAAGTCGACCACTGGCCGAGCCATCGTGCGGATCGAGGAGCCGACGTCTGGCACTGTCCGGATCGACGGTACTGACCTCACCAAGCTGGCTCGTCGGGACCTGCGCAAGGCGCGAACAGAGATCCAGATGATCTTCCAGGACCCGGTGTCCTCGCTCAACCCTCGTCGTCGAGTGAAGGACATCGTTGCTGAGCCACTCGACATCTGGAAGACACAGACCGGCGACGAGCGTGCCGCCACGGTTCGAGAGATGCTCGAAGCTGTTGGCCTCGATCCTGACGTTGCGTCTGAACGCTACCCGCGCGAGTTCTCGGGAGGACAGTGCCAGCGCATCAGCATCGCTCGTGCGCTTGTCATGCGGCCAAAGGTCCTGATCTGCGACGAGATGGTCTCGGCGCTCGACGTGTCGGTCCAGGCGCAAATCCTCAACCTCGTCGAGGATCTCAAGGCGCGCTACGGGCTGACCCTCGTCTTCATCGCCCACGACCTGGCGGTGGTCAAGAACGTCAGCGACAGGGTTGCCGTGATGTACCTCGGACGGCTTTGTGAGATCGCTCCGTCTGACGACCTCTACGCCGAGCCTGCGCATCCGTACACGCAGGCGCTGCTGTCAGCGGTCCTCGAACCTGACCCTGAGAAGGAGCACAGCAGGATTGCGCTGACCGGCGAGCCACCGAGCCCGATCGATCCTCCGTCTGGCTGTCGGTTCAGGACCCGCTGCCCACGCGCCGAAGCACGATGTGCCGAGGAGATTCCCGAGCTGCGCGAGATCGCCCAAGGCCACCAGGTGGCCTGCCACTTCCCCACCCTGCGCTCAACGAGCTGAGCCCTGGCCACTCACTTCGCAGTGAGGTGCCAGGGCTCCAAGCTCGGTTGATCCCCTCTCGGGGCTCGTGGTTGCGAGGTCAGGCCTCCTCGACCTGCTCCTCGACGACGGCCACAGCTGGCTCTTCGCCTTCAGCCGGAGTTGCCTCATCGTCAGACGCAGCCGGGGTGGTTGCCTCCTGGACGTAGTCAGCCCATGCTGCCTGTGAATCGGTCTCTGGCGTGAACTCGCCCTCGGCGTAGTCGTAGCCGATGTAGTTGCCCTCTTCGTCGTAGGCGTGCTCGCCGAAGGCCTCTCGGTACTCCTCCGACACCTCACCACCATCGGCGGCCTGCTTGATCGACAAGCTGATCCGGCGACGCTGCAGGTCGATCTCGATGATCTTGACCCAGAGCTCTTCGCCTGGCGTGACGACCTGCTCAGGCAGCTCGACGTGGTGCGCGGCCATCTCCGAGATGTGGACGAGACCCTCGATGCCATCGCCGACCTGGACGAACGCACCGAACGGCACCAGCTTGGTGATCCGGCCGTAGACGAGCTGACCCTCCTGGTGGGAGTCTGCAAACTCCTGCCACGGATCAGCCTGGGTGTTCTTCAGCGACAGGCTGATGCGCTCCTTGTCGAGGTCGACGTCAAGGACCTCAACCTCGACCTCGTCGCCGACGGTGACCACAGACGAGGGGTGTTCGACGTGCTTCCAGCTGAGCTCGGAGACGTGGATGAGTCCGTCCATGCCTCCAAGGTCGACGAAGGCACCGAAGTTGACCACCGACGAGACGATGCCCTTGCGACGCTCACCTGGCTTGAGGTTGTTGAGGAAGTCGCCACGCTGCTCCTTCTGGGCCTCCTCGAGCCATGCACGCCTCGACAGCACCACGTTGTTGCGGTTGCGATCGAGCTCGATGATCTTGGCCTCGATGATGGTCCCGACATAGGGCTGCAGCTCTCGGACTCGGCGAAGCTCGACGAGCGACGCCGGCAGGAACCCGCGCAGGCCGATGTCGACGATGAGGCCACCCTTGACGACCTCGATGACTGGTCCCTTGACGACTTCGTCTGCTTCCTTGATCTTCTCGATGTCGGTCCACGCACGCTCGTACTGCGCACGCTTCTTCGACAGGATCAGGCGACCTTCTTTGTCCTCCTTCTGGAGGACAAGCGCCTCGACCGGCTCACCGAGAGCAACGATCTCCTCTGGGTTCACGTCGTTGCGGATGGACAGCTCCCTGACAGGGATCACACCCTCCGACTTGTAGCCGATGTCGACGAGCACCTCGTCACGATCGATCTTGACGACGGTTCCCTTGACCAGGTCACCGTCCTCGAACTCGATAATCGAGGTGACCATCGCGCTCTCGAGCTCGGGTGCACCCAGGTCGTCCTCGACGATGGTGCGGGGGATGTAGTTGCCTTCGTCGTCGAAGGTTCCCATCTTCTCTGGAGAGAGGGGGGCGATGGCGTCAGCCATGAGTCACTTCCGGGTTGATCGCGCTGGGATCGCTTGGGAGCAGGGACCCGGCCGCCAGCGCTGGCCGGGCACTACAAGTTAGCACTCGCTGGCCCTCAGCCCTTCGCTGCCGCCCAGCTCGAACCCCAGCCGACCGAGACAGCAAGTGGCACCGTGAGTGAGGCGGCGCCTGTCAGCTCTTCGCGGACAGCCTGCTCGACGGCTGCACGCTCGCTCGGCGGTGCCTCGACGAGCACCTCGTCGTGGACCTGCAGCACGATGCGCGCGCTCAGCTCCTCATCGAGGAGTCGGTGATCCAGCCTCACGAGCGCCACCTTGAAGATGTCCGCAGCGAGACCCTGGATGCCAGCGTTCATCGCCTGTCGCTCCGCCGCCGCCTTGACAGCGCGATTCGGGCTTCGCAGCTCGGGCAAGGGTCTGATCCGCCCGAGCTCGGTGCGCGTGAGCCCTTCAGCTCGTGCCTCCTCGATGGCATGGTCCATATAGCCCTGGACCTTCGGGAACGCTTGGAAGTAGCGATCCCTGATGTCTCGAGCTTCGCCGATGTCCTCACCAAGCCTCCGAGACAGCCCGAAGGCCTCCATGCCATAGGCGAGGCCGTACGAGACCATCTTGGCTCGCTCGCGCTGGTCATGACTGACCTCGTCAACAGCGATGCCGTAGACCGAGGCGGCGATTGCTCGGTGGATGTCCTCGCCGGCGGCGAACGCAGCGAGGAGCCCCTCGTCGCCAGAAAGGTGGGCGATAATCCGCAGCTCGACCTGGTCGTAGTCGGCGACCAGCAGCTCCCATCCCTTCGTTGGGACGAACGCCTGACGGAAGCGTCGACCTTCTTCACTCCTGACAGGGATGTTGTGGAGGTTGGGGCCCTCAGAGCTCAGCCGGCCCGTCCTTGCCACGGTCTGACGGAAGGTCGCATGGATCCGCCCATCCTCAGCGATCTCTGCGAGCAGCGACTCGCCATAGGTCGAGCGGAGCTTCTCGAGCTCTCGATACTCGAGCAGCGCATCGATGATCGGGTGTTGGCCGACAAGTCCTTCGAGGACCGAGGCATCAGTCGAGTAGCCAGTCTTCGTCTTCTTGCCGGGCGGCAGGCCGAGCTCGGTGAACAGCACCTCGCGCAGCTGTTGGGTTGAGTTCACCTTGAAGGGGTGCCCTGCGAGTTCCTGGACAGTCGCCTCGAGCTCCGACACCCTGGTCCGGAGAGAGTCTGCGATGTTCTGGAGCACCTTTCGATCCACGGCGATGCCACGATCCTCCATCCGGGCCAGTACCGCAGCCAGCGGCAGCTCGACGTCACGGTAGAGCTCATCGAGACCGAGCTCGATCAAAGCCGGCTCCATCGCCTCGAGCAGAGCCGTGACAGCGATGCACTCTTCCGCCTCAGAGCGATCGTCGGTCGGGTGCTCGAGCTCGAGCTTGCCGGCCTGGTTGTCTCCCACGGTCAGCTCGATGTGCGGCGCGTAGCGATCGACCAGATCGATGAGCGCATACTTCCCAGTCGACGCATCGAGGAGGTAACCAGCGATCGATGCGTCGCCGTCTGGCACGACCGCAGGGCAG
>CAITOG010000048.1 GCA_903893955.1 uncultured Actinomycetes bacterium | reverse complement strand
CGACGGGGGCAAGCTGCCCAGCAAAGGCGTCGAAGAAGAGGACAGAGCACGGTGCGTCGCAAGGAGTGCCGCGCGACCACCAGGGTCTCGCTCCCGTGGCGGCTCACGCGCTGTGTTGCTCCTCTTGAAGGCGTCGTACCGAGCAGATGGAGCGCGGCAAGCAGCACCTGAGCACCGGTGCGTGGCCCCCTCGCGCGTGGTGTTTGCCTTGACAGACGAACGAAAGTGTAGTCACTCTCGCCGCGTCACCCGCCCCTCGTGTGCTGCTGTGGACGCCAGGCAACCGGTCAGCTGCGCAGGAGTGCTTCCAGCGCGCGGTGGACGTCACGCCTCTCATGGCTGCCCGCGTCATGGTGCAGCTGCGGCAGGCGGCCATTCCTTTTGTGGTGGCCCCCTACGAAGCGGACGCCCAGATGGCCGCCCTGGCACTGCGGCGCTTCGTCGACGTGGACCTCGAGGCTCGCTTCGTGGCCAACGTGGACGGCGCCGATCTCGAGATCGCCTTGGATGGCCTCGATCCGGCCACCACGCTCTTCGTCATCTCGTCGAAGACCTTCACCACGCTCGAGACGATGACCAACGCCCACCTGGCGGCAGCGTGGACGACCGCAGCACTCGGAGAAGACGCCATCGCACGGCACTTCGTCGCTGTCTCCACCAACGCGGACGCGGTGGCGGCGTTCGGGATCGCTCCGACGTCGATGTTCGGCTTCTGGGACTTCGTCGGGGGGCGCTACTCGATGGACTCAGCCATCGGTCTGTCGACGATGCTGCTCGTCGGACCAGAGCACTTCGCCGAGATGCTGGCTGGCTTCCACGACATGGACGTCCACTTCACCACCACGCCGCTCGAGGAGAACCTGCCGGTCCTGCTTGGTCTCCTTCGGGTCTGGTACTCGGGCTTCTTGGGTGCCCAGACGCTTGGCGTGATGCCCTACGCGGCCGACCTGGCACGCTTCCCGGCCTACCTCCAGCAGCTCGAGATGGAGTCGAACGGCAAGGGCGTCGACCGTGAGGGTGGGCCGCTCAGCGTGGACACCGGCCTCGTGGTCTGGGGAGAGCCCGGCACCGACGGGCAGCACTCCTTCTACCAGCTGCTCCACCAGGGAACCCGCCTGATCCCGATCGATCTGATCGGCTTCCTCGAGCCATTGAGCGACCATCACGACAGCCACGACCTCTTGATGGCGAACCTGATCGCCCAGGCCGAGGCACTCGCGTTCGGGAGGACCGCCCACGAGGTCGCCGAGGCGGGCGTGCCACCAGCGCAGATCCCGTTCAGGACCTTCACCGGGAACCGTCCGAGCACGATGCTGCTGCTCGAGTCCCTCACCCCCCGGGCGCTCGGACGCCTCGTGGCCCTCTATGAGCATGAGGTGTTCACCCAGGGAGCTGTCTGGGGCATCGACTCCTTCGACCAGTGGGGTGTCGAGCTCGGCAAGGCGCTCGCCTTGACGGTGGCAGGCGAGCTCACCAGCGATGCTCCGATCGAGGGGCACGATGCCTCGACCACGGCCGTGATCGAGCGCTATCGCCAGGCCCGTTCGACGTGGGCGTAGCCGGGCAGATCGTCGTCGAGCCAGACGGTCCAGCCTGGACAGCGGCTGCGGTCGAGCGGTTCGTCGAAGCTGCTCGGACGGCCATCGAACGAGAGGGACGCTTCATCGTCGCTCTTGCGGGCGGCAACACTCCGAGAGGGCTCTACGAGGCGCTGGCAGGCCCCGCCGGCGACGCCATCGACTGGGGCGCGGCCATCGTCGTCATCGGCGACGAGCGGTGCCTGCCGCTTGGAGATCCGGGTCGCAACCTGACGATGGCGACCGAGGCGCTGCTTCGACCTCGCTCGCTCGAGGCGAGCCAGATCGTGCCGCTCTATGACGGCACCGAGCCACGCGAATCGCTCGATCAAGCGACGCGATGGTTGGCAGAGCTCCTGGGCGGGGATCCGAGGAGCGGACCCCCGAGCCGCCCGATCGACCTCGTGCTGCTCGGTCTCGGGGACAACTGCCACACTGCCTCGCTGTTCCCTGGGCTGCCCTGGGCGCTCGATACGACCTCGTGGGTGGTTGCCGAGTACGTCGAGGTGGTCGGTCAGTGGCGTCTCAGCCTGACGCCGATGGTGCTCAGCGGCGCCCGGGAGATCTTGTTCCTCATCGAGGGCGCGGCAAAGGCCTCGGCAGTGGCGAGCGTTGTGGAGGGACCGATCGATCCGATGGTCCGGCCCGCTCAGGCGTTCCTCGGCTGCCCACAGGTGACCTGGCTGCTCGATCGTCCAGCTGCCAGCGAGCTGTCGACCGCACCCTGAATGCACGACGACCGCCCCTTCCTTGGAAGAGGCGGTCGTGGTGCGCTGTGAGTGGCGGGGGTGCGATCAGGTGCCGGTGCAGCGGTCGTTCCAACCGCCGAACCCGCCACCGACCTGGTAGAGGGTGTAGGCAACGAGGTCCTGGACTGCTGGCGGAGCCTCGCCTGGGACCGACCAGCTGCCGTAGGGCTCCCACACCGAGGCGTAGGCGTCCCACGACGAGATGAGGATCCCGTAGGCACCTGAGGTGTCGCCGTAGTTGCCACCAGACTCGGCGATGCGGATACATGACCACATCGGGCCCTGGACAGCGTTGTGGGCTGTGACGAGGGCCTTGAGCTTGGAGGTCACGACAGCGGTCTCGAGTGCCTCGAGGGCATGGATGTCGTGTGCACGCTGGGCGTGCACGACTCGTCCGCGCACAGCACGCTTGAGCGCGCTGCCGGTCGGCGATGAGATGTGCTGCGCCGAGGCAGTGATCACAGGGGTGCTCGACGCAGCTGCGTCGCCCTGCGTGGCCACGGTGGCCACGACGCTGAGTGACATGATCCCGGCAACAGCCAGGGAAATAGGGATGAGATGACGACGGTGCATTGGTCCGCGTCCTTCCTTCTTGCGGGTTCGACCGGGAAGCTCCCGGGGGAATCGTTCAGTTGGTCGGTGGCGGGCCCTCGGCCGTTGGTCCAGTGATCTTGTCGTCCGCTCGAAGGAGCGTCCTGGGATTTCCAAGCATCCGCTGACAAGCGTGGTTGGCCGGTGGAACCCGTGGTGTCGGAGGAATCATGCCGGATGGCTTCTCCGCCGCACCATTTGGTTCTTGGTGTTGCCTCCTGTGCTGCTCGAGAGGTCCGAATTTACGGAGATCCTTCGCAGTCATGCTTCCGAGGGACTCTCCCCCGGCTCGGTGGTACAGACATCAATCGTAGGCGATCGGCGAAGGGCCCCGACCGCCCCACCCCGGTGATGTCACACCGATCGAGGGTCTAGAAGATCAAAATCCCAGTTCAAAGGGTATCTCTGAGACGAACGTCAGTTCGCTTGAGAGTCCGCCTCGAGCACCGTGCAGCTGCGAGCCTCACCCTTGGCACCAGGTCTCGAGCCGTGCTCGAGGGTCGGGGGATCCTCGATATATCTCTATCTCCTTGGAATAGATTTCATAATTACAGGAATGAATCTTGGATTGAGATGAGAATGTGACGCAGTGTTATAGATCACTATGGTCGGGGGTGAATTGATCGGTGTGAAACCGATCTCGAGATGGCGTTGCTCGCTGGCAGCGGGCGACTCGATCTGCTCAGACCCCATTGCTGGCATGGCTGAGCCATTGGGCACCTTGTTTCGTCGATGCGGGCGCCATTTGGGTCAGACAGGCCGGCCAGCTGGCTCGAGGAAGCGCAGATGGCGCTCGGATCCCGCAACGACCCGGGCCGACATCGTTCGTCGAGACAGCGATCGGCCCATCGCTGCGAGCTCTCCGGCGGCCATCCATTGCGCTCGGAGGCTGGTGCCGGGCGGGCTCGCCAGTGGGCTCGACGAGGGCACCTTGATGAAGTTTCAGTCGAGAAAGTGGTCCTGAGCAGGGATGATCTCGCCGAGAATTTCCTTCGATTCGGCCCTCAAGGACCACCTCAGGGTGCTGTTGGGATGAGGCTGCCCAGGCTGACGGCACCGAGCGCGAGATGGCAGAGCGGCCGCAATGGCGTCGCCATCCGCCCTTCCTGCGACGGCGAACAAAGGGGCTATGGCGATCCTCCCTAACGACTGCGCGTGTGGTCCTGCGGCTCTCCACAGGCGTTCTGGCGAGGCGAAGCGCGCGTTCAGGACAGGACGCGGGACCGGAAGTTGCGCAGGCCGAGGGCCAAGAACCCGGCAGTGAAGGCCAGCAGCACTGGGTAGACGACGTAGAGGTGCATGTGGTCGATGTCGGTGAAGGCGGCCCGCATCCCCTCGTTGACGTAGATGAGCGGGTTGATCAGGACCACCGCCTGGAGCCAGTGGACAGGGCCGATGGTGACCGGCGCCAAGCGTGTCCACTGGTAGTAGGTGCCGCCGAGGAAGGTGATCGGCAGGATCACGAAGCCGAACATGAGGCCGATGTTGCGAGGCTCGAAGCTGGTGCCGAGCACGAGGCCGAGGCTCGCCATCGCCACGCAGGCCAGCGGGACCACGGTCAAGATGATCAGCCAGTGGAAGGAGAGCTGGGCCTCGACGCCCTTGGCGTGGACGACAGAGGCGATCGGCAGCACGATGGCAGCAGAGATGAGGCCCTGGGCCGCACCAGAGAGGACCTTCGCGATCGCCACCAGCCAGATCGGACACGGCGCCTGGACGCGGTCCTCGATCTCACGAGTGAAGCCGAACTCCTGGGACATCTGGAGGGCGACGGACTGGACGCCTTGGAACATGATCGAGATGCCGACCACACCGGCCACGAGGACGGTGGCGAACGCCGACTCTGCTGCACTTCCGCCGTGCCCCCCGCCGACCGATTGGCCGATCTTCGGGAACACGTAGAGGAACACGAAGCACAGGAGGAAGGGCTGGACGAGCGTTCGGATGACGAACTCTCGGGCGTTCTTGCGGAGGACGACGACGTCTCGGAGCAGGAGCGCTCCGAGCGCGCTCCTGCTTGCGGCGAACGTGGTCCTGGTCGGCGTGGCGATGATCTCCTCGTTGGCCATCAGTCTCGAAGCTCCTTGCCGGTCAGGCTGATGAAGACGGTCTCGAGCGAGGGCTCAGAGAGCGAGAGGTCTGCGACCTCGAAGCCGGCGTCCTCGGCGGCGGCAACCACCCGAGCCAGCAGGCGATCGCCACCGTGGACCTGGAGCTCGACGCCCTCGTCGGTGGTTCGCACCTCGGTGATCCCGTCGAGCCGGCGTCGCAGCTCCTCGCCGAGCTGCGCTCGGTCCCCAGCCGCCTTCACGGTGACGATGGTGTCGATGCCGACCGAGCGCTTGAGCTCGTCAGGCGTGCCGAGCGTGAGGAGCCGACCGTGGTCGACGATGGCCACCCGATCGCAGAGCTCGTCGGCCTCCTCCATGTAGTGGGTCGTGAGCAGGATGGTCTGCCCGTCGCGGTTGAGCTCCCGAAGGATGTCCCAGAGGGCCAGCCGGCTCTGCGGGTCGAGGCCGGCGGTCGGCTCGTCCATGAACAGGACCGCAGGCCGGTGGAGGATCGATCGAGCCACCATGAGCCGCTGGGCCATGCCGCCAGAGAGGGCGTAGACAGAGGCCGATGCCCACCTGGTGAGCTGGATCCGCTCGAGCAGCTCGTCGGCGGCGCTTCGTGACGCAGCTTTGCCCATGCCGAAGAGCCGACCGTGGAAGTAGAGGTTCTCCCAGACCGTGAGCTGTCGGTCCAACGTGTTGGTCTGCGACACCACGCCGATGAGCTGCTTGACCGCCGCAGGACGCTCGACCACGTCGATCCCAGCCACCGACGCGCGACCTGAGGTGGGGACGACTCGCGTCGTCAGCATGCCGGCGGTGGTGGTCTTGCCAGCGCCGTTCGGGCCGAGGAGGCCGAAGATCTCGCCCTCGTTCACGACGAGGTCCAAGTGGTCGACCGCGTCGACCTGAGCGTCTGGGTAGCGCTTGGTCAGCTGCTCGGTGATGATGATCGGCTTCGTCGCGTGCCCCATCGTCTCCTGCACCCTCGTGGTCGTGCTGGCCTGTGCTGGCAACCTAGCGCGGTGCTCTCAGACAGCCTCCTCGGTTTGCCACCGCTGGTGGTACGCGTGAAAGGATCACTGGTGGCGGCTCCTTCGAGGAGCCGCCGAGGATTCCACGTGGGGAGGGCGGCAGCGATGCAGCAGGAGAACGGCGGCGAAGATCTTTCGATCGAGGAGCTTCGTCAGCGGTATCGCGAGGAGCAGCAGAAGCGGATCCGTCCAGACGGGATGGCCCAGTTCCACGAGCTCAACGAGGAGCTCGATCGTGATCCCTTCGTCGAGCCGGGGTTCACCCGGGAGCCGGTGGTCGAGGAGACCACGGCGCTCATCGTCGGCGGTGGCTTCGCGGGGATGCTCACTGCCATCGACCTGGGCAAGCACGGCATCGATGACTTCCGGATCGTGGAGAAGGCCGGCGACTTCGGCGGGACCTGGTACTGGAACCGTTACCCGGGCTGCATGTGCGACGTCGAGTCCTTCGTCTACCTCCCACTGCTCGAGGAGACGGGCTTCATGCCGACCGAGCACTACGCCAGCGCCAGCGAGATCTTCGAGTACTCGAAGATCCTGGCGACAAAGTTCGATCTCTACCCCCACGCGCTCTTCCAGACCGATGTGACCGGTGCCGAGTGGGATGACGACGCGCTTCGCTGGCGAGTCACCACCAGCCGTGGTGACCAGCTCACCGCTCGCTACCTGGTCCTGGCCGGTGGGATCCTGCACAAGGCGAAGCTGCCGGGGATCCCCGGCATCGACACCTACGAGGGCAAGGCCTTCCACACGAGCCGCTGGGACTACAGCTTCACCGGTGGCAGCCCGACCGAGCCGATGGAGAAGCTTCGAGGCAAGCGGGTCGGGATCATCGGCACCGGTGCGACCGCCGTGCAGGTCGTCCCCCAGGTGGCGAAGGTCGCCGACGAGCTCTACGTCTTCCAGCGCACGCCGGGAGCCGTCGGCGTGAGGAACCAGCAGCCCACCGACCCCGAGTGGTTCGCCAGCCTCCCGCCAGGCTGGCAGCGCGAGCGCATTATCAACTTCACCGACGCGGTCACCGGCAGGCAGCCTGACGTGGACCTCGTCCACGACGGCTGGACCGAGGTGATGTGGGTCGACACCCAGAAGGGTGCCAGCTCCAAGGAAGAAGCTGCGGAGCTCGAGCGGATCGACTTCGAGGTGATGGAGAAGATCCGGCGACGGGTCGACGAGATCGTCGAGGACCCTGAGACCGCGGCCAAGCTCAAGCCCTACTGGGGCAAGCACTGCAAGCGGGTCTGCTTCCACGACGACTACCTGCCGTCGTTCAACCTCCCCAACGTCCAT
>CAITOG010000047.1 GCA_903893955.1 uncultured Actinomycetes bacterium | reverse complement strand
GGCGATGGACACCACGAGCTCGACGCAGAGCCGGTCCCGACCTTCATCGACCTCGGCAACGGCTCTGACGAGCCGGCTGACGAGGATGGCGTCCGCCGGGTGGGTCGCTGAGCAATCGCCTCGGAGCGATCGCTGGCGTGCTGGCGATCGCAGGAGGATTGCTGACTTCCTGCGGAAGTGGGCAGCACGCGTCTGCGCCAACGCTGCCACCGGTGTCGACCACCCGACCCCACGGGACGACTACGACGACGACGCTGCCACCAGTCCCGACGATCGTGACCACGACCACCGCCCCCTCGCCGCCGACTGGCTGGAGCGTGGCGTCGGTGGGTCCACGAGGCATCACGGCGCTACTGCGAACCATCAGCGAGCCAGATGGCCCAGTCACCGTCGCGCAGTTCCCCGCTGCCACCACTGCACTCCACCTCCACATGGGCTACAACGACCCTCCCGGAGCGCTCAACCTGGTGCCACCCGACGCCGGCGATGCGGTGTCGACGACCAACGCCGAATCCCAGTTCCTCGTCGGCGCCTTCAATGGCGGCTTCAAGGCTGATGCTGGCGCAGGTGGTGTCATGGCGGACAACACGTCGGTGACCTCGCTGGCAGGTGGGTTCGCCTCGGCCGTCATCAACGCGCATGGCGCGTTGGCGATCGGCACCTGGGGTCACGACGTCCCAGGGCGCATCCCGGCGATCGTCTCGGTCCGCCAGAACCTCTCGATGCTGGTCGTCGGCGGTCAGCCGACCTCGCAGGCTGCCGCCGGTCCAGCGGCATGGGGTTCGGTGCTCGGCCCGAGCCCACTCGTGGCTCGTTCTTCGCTGGGCGTCGACGCAGCCGGCAACGTCTTCTACGCTGCCTCTGAGCATGCGCTGCCCATCGACCTCGCCGATGCGTTGAGCTCGGTCGGTGTCCAGAGCGCTATGCAGCTCGACATCAATCCCTACTGGCCTGTCCTCGGGATCTCGGCGACGCCCGGCGCCACCATGGCCTCGGCTCTCCCCGGCTCGACGATGGGTCCCAACGTGTTCCTCCAGGGATGGCAACGAGACTTCTTCACCGTCATCGCCAAGCCATCTCGGTCGTGCCAGCTGACCTTCCCAGGCCCGGCGAACGTGGCAGGACCTGCCGCCGCCACCGTGACCTGCGTGCCACGGCACCTCTGGACCTCGACGCAGCCTCCGCTGCAGCCCTGAGGGGCTCTCAGGGGTCCTCTCAGGGCCTCTGAGGTGCGAGTGAGGTGCTGGCTGGCTTCGTCCGGAACAGGGCTGCAGCGGCCACCAGAGCGCCGCTGATGGCCAGACCGAGCAGGCAGGCGCCGCGCCACGAGCCTGCGGAGTAGGCGAAGCCCGCCAGCAGGGAGCCGAAGGCCCCGCCGAGGAAGTAGCACACCATATAGGCGCTGGTGATCCGACTCCTCGCCTCTGGTGCCAGGGCGTAGATGATCGCCTGGTTGGTGATCTGCAGGCCCTGGACGCCGATGTCGAGGACGATCACGGCCACGATCACGACGATCACTGCCGTGCTCCACGTGAGCAGGAGGGCGAACGACCCTGCGATCAAGACAGCGCCGAGGATGGTCGCCCGCGTCTGGTGGCCCTTGTCAGCCATCGCACCGGCGACGTTGGCGGCGAGCGCACCTGCGACTCCGAGCAGCCCGAACGCACCGATCAGTCCCGAGGAGTAGGAGAAGGGTGGTCCAGACAGGTGGAAGGCCAGGGTGGTCCAGAGGACCGAGAAACACGCAAACCCAAGTGCCCCGAGCAGGGCTCGTCGCCGGAGCTCAGGCAGCCGGGCGAGGAGCAGCAGCGAGCCCCCGACAAGCTGGCGATATCGCTGGTGTGGTCTTGCGCCCTCCGGCGGGAGCGCTCGCCAGAGCAGCAGCGCCATGACGCCCATGATGCCTGCCGCCACCACATAGACACCGCGCCACCCAAGCGCCTCAGCGACGAGCCCAGAGAGCGTCCTCGACAACAAGATGCCGGTGAGCAGCCCGGTCATCATCCGTCCGACCACACGACCTCGCCGCTCTTCAGGAGCGAGGTCGGCAGCGAAGGGGATCATGACCTGTCCGCCGACCGAGAGCGCTCCCAGTGCCAACGAGGCAGCGCTGAAGAGGAGGAACGACGGGGCGACCGCCGCCAGCAGCGCCGCCACCCCAGCTAGCAGGACCAGGATGACCACGAGATTGCGACGAGGGTGGAGGTCGCCGAGGGGGACGATGAGCAACAGGCCAGCGGCGTAGCCGAGCTGCGTCAAGGTCACCAGTGTGCCTGCCGCTCCGGTACCGACCGTGAGGCTGGTTGCCGCTGCGTTGAGGACGGGCTGGAGGTAGTAGAGGTTGGCGACGATCGCTCCTGTGGCGACCGCCATCAGGAGGACGAGGGAACCTCCAAGCTCTGACCGGCCCGAGGGGGCCGGCAGGGAGTCAGACGTTGCCGCCTCGACGGCTCTCGGCCGTCGCTCCGATGAGGGCGCTCAGGAGCAGCCCGACACCTGGGACGAGCAGCCACGTTCCGAAGGTGAGCGCGAGCACGATGAAGAAGCAGCCGGAGCCGAGCACGAAGGGCCAGATCGAAGTCGACGGGAAGGCATCGACCACGCCGGCGCCGTCAGCGACGGTGGCGTCGTCGCGGTCCTCTGGACGGTTGCCACCCGACTTTCGGTACCACCAGAGGTAGTAGAAGCCCGGAAGCATGCCGAGGAGGAAGGCGCCGAGCAGCATGATGCCGCCGCCGTCCTCGTGGCCCCAGCCCCAGTAGACGACGCCGATGAACCCGAAGAAGACCCCGAGAAGGAGGAGGATGACCGATTCCTGCTTCATCAGGCGTGTGCCTCCTGCTCAGCCGGGGCCGCCGGCGGGGTCGCGGTCTCGTGGTGGCCGTGCGCGAGCGCTGGTGCATCTGGGTGGTTGTAGTCCCACACCGGACGCTCGGAGCGGATCGGCGGCAGGGAGACGAAGTTGTGGTGCGGCGGCGGCGACGAGGTGAACCACTCGAGCGTGCTCGCATCCCAGGGGTTGTCGCCGGCCGGGATGGGCTTGCGGTACGCCTGGATCACGTTGACCACGAAGAGCAAGGTCGAGATGCCGATCATGAGGGCGCCGACCGAGGACCACTCGTTGAGGTTCTGCCAGCTCGGGTTGTTCGGGTAGACCGCCATGCGGCGCGGCATGCCGTGGAGCCCGACGATGTACAGCGGGACGGTGAAGACCTGGGTGCCGATGAACAGGAGCCAGAACTGGGCCTTGCCCCAGCCCTCGTGGAGCATCTTGCCGGTGATCTTCGGGAACCAGAAGTAGATCCCGGCGAACGCACCCAACGTCAGGGCCATGACCACCGAGTGGAAGTGGGCGATGACGAAGTAGGTGTCGTGGGTGAAGAAGTCCAGCGGCGGGGAGGCAAGGTAGATGCCGGTGATGCCGCCGATGAGGAACGTCACGACGAAGCCGATGGCCATCAGCATCGCCGTCGAGAACACCAGGTTCCCGCCCCACATCGTCCCGATCCAGTTGAAGATCTTGATGCCGGTGGGCACAGCGATCAACAAGCTCATGATCGAGAAGAAGGGCAGCAGCACAGCGCCGGTGGTGAACATGTGGTGCGCCCACACGCCGAGTGACAGCGCAGCGATGGTCAAGGTGGCGAAGACCATGCCCTTGTAGCCGAACAACGGCTTGCGGGAGAAGGTCGGGATGACCTCGGTGACCATGCCGAAGAACGGCAAGGCGAGGATGTACACCTCAGGGTGACCCCAGAACCAGAAGATGTGCTGCCAGAGCAGCGGCACACCACCGCCTTGGACCTCGAAGATGTGCGTGCCGAAGTGTCGGTCGCAGTAGAGCATCACCAGGCCTGCGGTGAGGACCGGGAAGGCCAGCAGGATCAGGATGCCGGTCACCAGCATGTTCCAGGTGAAGATCGGCATCCGGAACAGCGTCATTCCTGGCGCCCGAAGGTAGAAGATCGTCGCGATCAGGTTGACGCCAGAGAAGATGGCGGAGAACCCGGTCAGCATGAGTGCGCCGATCCAGAGGTCCGGTCCTGCACCAGGAGCGTTGATGGCGCTGGTGAGCGGTGCGTAGCCGACCCAGCCGAAGGCGGCTGGTCCTCCGGTCACGAAGAAGCCGAGCAGCATCGTGATCGATCCCGAGAGGTAGAGCCAGTACGACAGGGCGTTGAGTCGTGGGAACGCCATGTCGGGAGCACCAACCTGCAGCGGGACGAGGTAGTTGGCTAGACCAGCGAAGGCGAACGGTCCGACGAAGAGGTAGATCATCACGCTGCCGTGCATCGTGAAGAGCTGGTTGTACTGCTGGAACGTGACCAAGGTGTTGGTGGGCGACACCAGCTGGGCGCGGATGACCTCAGCGAAGGCACCACCGATGACCATCATGACGATGGAGGTGACGGTGTAGTTGATGCCGATGACCTTGTGGTCGGTGCTGGTCAGCCACTTGAGGATGCCCGACGGACCGTGGTGCTCGTGGTCGCCGCCATGCGCGTGATCATCATCACCATGGGTAGGTGCACCGTGGCCCGGGACGGCCTCGGTGGAGGGGCGCTCGATGAGGTCGGTCATCTCAATTGCCTCCGAATTTGGTGATAGCAGGGTTGGTGGGGACTCGAGAGCTCGAGCCCAGAGCGGTGGCGCCGGCGGCAGCTGCGGCTGTCGACGCTGAGGTCCTCGCATCCTGTGCGGCCAGCCATGCCCTGAACTGTTGCTCTGGCAGCACTCGGACCTGGAAGTACATCAGCGAGTGGTAGAGGCCGCAGAGTTGGGCGCACTGTCCTCGGTAGAGGCCAGGCTTGGTCACGTTGAACGTGAAGGTGTTGAGCAGCCCTGGCTGTGCATAGCGGCTGAAGTTGAACTGGGGGACATAGAACCCATGCACCACGTCGAGCGAACGAAGGTTGATCCGGACGTTCTGGTCGGCCGGCATGACCATGGTCGGGTTCTGCGTGGTTTGGCCGACCACCACGGCGCGATGGCCCTGGTACTGGAACTTCCAGCCCCACTGGAAGGCGGACACGTCGATGGTGGCCTTCGGGGTCGGGTTGGCGATGACCTGGTTCTCAACCACGACCGTGGCGGCGAAGAGGCCGAAGACGACGAGGATCGGGGCGATCGTGTACACGATCTCGAGCGGG
>CAITOG010000046.1 GCA_903893955.1 uncultured Actinomycetes bacterium | reverse complement strand
GACCTCGACATCGGGGACGAAGAGTTCTGCCAGGGCGTCGAGATCGCGGGTGTCGACGAAGACGGCGTAGTGCGAGGCGAGCTGGCGGATCGCCTCATAGGCCTCGAGGCGTGCCAGTCTCTCGTCGAAGCTCATCGGGCAATCGTAGGCAGGCCCGCCACGTCCAGGGCTCCTCGGGTAGGTTCTCCTCGACGAACGACGACGAGGGGGGAACGATGGCCACGGTCGCGAGCAACGGCATCGAGCTTGATTACGAGATCACCGGCAGCAAGGACGGCGCCCCGCTGCTGTGCTTCCACGGTCTTGGTGCGCAGCGGACTGACTGGCACCCCTCCTTCCTCGCCGATCTGGCCGCGGCCGGGTTCCAGGTCATCACCTTCGACAACCGCGATCAGGGGGGCTCGACCTGGTTCACAGAGGCAGGGGTCCCGGACCTCATGGCTCTGCTGCTCGGGACAGCCGAGGTCGAGGTGCCGTATCTCATCAGCGATATGGCGAACGACGGGGCTGGGCTGCTCGATGCACTCGGGATTGATGCCGCGCACATCTTCGGCGTCTCGATGGGCGGGATGATCGCGCAGCAGTTCGCCATCGATCATCCGGCCCGGATGCTCTCGTTGACCTCGATCATGTCGACCCCGACTCCCGCGGTCGGCTCCCCTCGATCTGACGCTGCTGAGGCGCTGCTGGTGCCGGCGCCAACAGACCGAGCAGGAATGATCGATGCGTCGGTCGCCACGTCAAGGATCATCGCCTCGCCCGGTTTCCCCTTTGACGAACCATCGATTCGCGAGCTGGCGGGCATCCACTTCGATCGAGGGAATAACCCTGAGGGGACCATGCGCCAGCTCGCTGCGATCTCTGTGAGCCCGGATCGCCGACCAGGTCTGGCCTCGGTGACAGTGCCGACCCTCGTGGTGCACGGGATCGACGATCCGTTGGTGACCCTGCCTGGAGGTGAGGCGACCGCTGAGGCGATTCCTGGCTCGACCCTCTGGACGATCCCAGGAATGGGCCACGATCTCCCGGCAGCTGTCCGACCTGAGCTGATCGCCCGGGTCGCATCACTCGCTGGGCTCTAGGGCCTCACGCCGGCGTCGAGCCGGCGTTCTCCCAGGTGGCGAACATGTCGGCGTAGCGACCCTCTGCGGCGACGAGGTCGTCGTGCGTCCCGATCTCGATGATCCGACCGCCGTCGATGACGACGATCCGGTCGGCGCGCTCAGCAGTGGAGAGTCGGTGGGCGATCAGGATCGCCGTTCGCTGTTCGAGCAGCGCATCGAGCGCTCGCTCCACCGCAGTCTCGCTGCGCAGATCGAGCGAGGAGGTCGCCTCGTCGAGGACCAGGACCCGTGGATGAGCGAGGAAGGCGCGTCCGAGGGCGAGCAGCTGGCGCTCGCCAGCGGAGAGTGTCTGGCCACGCTCGTGAACGACGGTGTCGAGGCCCTGAGGCAGGCTCTCGATGAGTTCTGAGAGACCGACCCGGTCGACCGCATCATCGATCTCGGCGTCGCTGGCATCGGGCCGGGCGTAGGCCAGGTTCTGACGGATGGTGCCAGCGAAGAGGAACGGCTCCTGGGGCACGACGCCGAGCTGGCGACGGAGCGAGTCGAGGTGCACCGAGCGCAGGTCGTGCCCGTCGATGGCGACCTCACCGGCGAGCGGGTCGTAGAAGCGAGTGATGAGCTTGGCCAGGGTTGACTTGCCACCACCCGTCGGTCCGACGAGCGCGATGGTCTCGCCGGCTGCGATGTCGAGCGAGATGTCGTGGAGGACTGGGCGAGTGGCGTCGTAGCCAAAGGTCACCTCGTGCAAGGTGATCGCACCCTCGACTGCCGGGAGGTCGATCGCATCGGGTGCGTCGGTGACCATGGGCTCGGTCTCGAGGAGGCCTCGGAGCTTGATGATCGACGACTGGCTCTGTTGCAGGGCGTTGTATTGCTGGACGAGCAGCTGGATTGGCTGGAAGAAGCGGCCCAGATACAAGAAGAAGGCGACCAGCGCTCCGAGCGACAGGTGGTGGTTGAGGACCATGTCACCACCCACGCCGAGCAGGACTGCCTGACCGATCACCCCGATGGCCTGGGAGCCAGGTCCGTAGATGGCGTTGATGCGACCGGTCAGCACGTTGGCGTCTCGATACTCACCGACCACGTTGCGGTGGTGGAGCGTGTTGTGCACCTGGCGGTTGTGGGCGGCGACCACACGGACTCCGTGCAGCGATTCGGAGAGGTCCGAGAGCACGCCGGCGATGCCGTCGCGCACGGCCTCGTAGCCCCGCTCAGATGCGCGGTGGAACCACAGGGACAAGATGAATAGCGGCGGCACCACGATGGCGACGGTCAGCAGGGCGAGCGTCGGGCTCATCCAGAACAGGATCACGGTGATGACGACCATGGTTAGCCCTTGGAGCGCGAACTGGCTGAGGCCATCCTGGAGGAGCTGCTGGAGGTTGTCGACGTCGCTGGTCATGCGAGTCATCACGACCCCAGCCTTCTCATCGGTGTAGAAGTCGAGACCGAGGCGCTGGAGGTGGGTGAAGACCCGGATGCGAAGGTGGTGCATCACCTTCGACGCCAGTCGCCCCGAGGCTCGAACCTGGCTTCGCTGGGCGAGCGACCCGACGACCACAGTGACGAGGTAGGCGCCAGAGGCAGCAGCCACGACGGGGAACGAGAGGTGCCCGGGAGACATGCCCTTGTTGATGGCCAGCGCCACGAGCGCCGGACCGAGCTGAGTGGCGACGGCGACGGCGACGACCAAGAATGCGGACCAGCTCATCAGCCCGGGGTGCTCGAGGAGCAGACGGCCGAGTGTCAGGCGACGACGCTCGTCGTTGTTCGGCGTCATTGTGAAGGAGAGGTCGGACGGTGTGCGTTCAGGCTCGGCGGCGACGATCTTGTCGACACCCTCCTGGAGCTCCGAGGGGATGCCGGCGAAGGGGAGGCCATTTGCCGCGTTGGACTGGCTCGAGGCCATCGGCATCGCTCCGCCGAAACCGCCGCCGCCCCAGCCCATCAGAGTGCCTCGCTCGGGAGGTCGGCGACGTGGGCCAGGACCTCTGCGTACGCGGGGCACGTCTCGAGCAGCTCGACGTGCGTGCCGGTCGCCGTGATCGCCCCGTCATCGAGCAACACGACTCGGTCGGCGAGCGAGATGGTCGACAGGCGATGGGCGATGATCACGGTGGTGCGTCCCTCGAGCAGGTGCTCGAGGGCTTGATGGATCTCAGCTTCGACGTGTACGTCGATGGCGCTCGTGGCGTCGTCAAGCACGAGGATCGGCGGATTGACGAGCAGCGTCCGCGCGATGGCGATCCGCTGGCGCTGGCCCCCAGAGAGGGTGTAGCCCCGCTCGCCGACGACAGTGTCGTAGCCGTCAGGAAGGTTGGTGATGAACCCATGGGCGTTGGCGGCGGTCGCTGCTGCGATGATCTCGTCCCGCGCTGCACCTGGTCGGCCGTAGGCGATGTTCTCGCCGATCGTGGTCGAGAAGAGGAATGGCTCGTCGAGGACGACGCCAACCTGCGCTCGGAGTGAGGGCAAGGTCAGGTCCCGCACATCGTGGCCGTCGATGGCGATGCGGCCAGCGTCGACGTCGTAGAAGCGAAGGAGGAGCCTCGCAAGGGTCGACTTGCCCGAACCGGTCCGGCCGACGACCGCGACCGTCTCACCTGGTTCGACCTCAAGGTTGAGGTGTTCGAGGATCGGTGGGTTCTCGCCGTAGTGGAAGGTGACATCCTCGAAGCGGATTCGGCCGTCGACGTTCTCGAGGTCCACGGCACCGGGTCGCTCGACGATGTCAGGCCGTTCGTCGAGGACCTCGAAGATGCGATCGGCGCTCGCGGCGGCGCGCTGGCCGAGCATCACAAGCATGCCGAGCATCATGAACGGCGCCTGGAGCATGAGCAGGTAGGCGTTGAAGGCCAGGATGGCGCCGACGCCCAGGTGGCCATTGATCACCATTGCGCCGCCGAAGAGCAGGACCAGCACCAGCCCGAGCTGGGGGAGATTCTGGATAATCGGCGTGAAGCGGGCCCGCAGGTCTGCATCCTGGATGTAGGCCCATGACAGCGAGTCCGAGGCATCGGCCAGCTGGTTGATCTCACGTCGCTCCTGTGCGAAGGACTTGACCACCCGGACCCCGTTGATGTTCTCGTCCACGATGGTGGCGACGTCGGCCATGCGTGACTGGATGACCCACGAGATCGGGAACATCACCTTTCGCATTCGCACGCCGGTCCAGAACAGCAGTGGCATGACTGCCATTGCGATGAGCGCCAGCGGTACCGAGATCGACAGCATGAAGATGAAGGCGATGACACCGATGGCGCACTGCACCAGGATGAGCGGCGCGAAGGTCGAGTACATCTGGACCGAGCGGATGTCGGAGTTCGCTCGCGAGATGAGCTGACCGGACTGGACCCGGTCGTAGAACGAGAATGACATCGCCGTGAGGTGCTCGTAGATCAGGTTGCGGAGGTCGAACTCGAAGTCGTACGCCGTCCTGAACAGCAACCACCGGGCGAGGAAGCCGGTGATGAGGCCACCGACGGCGAGGATGATCACCAGCGTGACGTAGTAATGGAGCGGGACGGTGTGGTGCTGAAGTGACTTGTCGATCGCCTGGTTGAGCAAGTAGGGGACCTGCACCTGGAAGATGAGGCTGACGAAGCTCAAGGCGATGGCGCCGAAGAAGGCGATCCGATGCGCTCGGAGCAATGGCCAGATCCGTCGAGTCCACTTCTTGGTGGCGTCGGGGTCGACACCCGAGGGAGGTCGTCGGTAGCGAGAGCTGACGCCGACCGGTTCGTAGATCGAGCTCGCCCGATCGGCGACGCCGGTGGCTCTCACGAGGGACGGCTCGAAGCGTGGAACGCCTCGAGGCCGGTGGCCCACCAGGCCAGTGAGTCGATCGACGCTGCCGCCTCGGTGGCACTCCGCTCAAGGCCGGCGATCTCGTCGAGCAACGCGGCGATGGCGCGGTCGCCCTCCTCGAGGGCCTGGCTGCCCTCAGGCGTGATTGAGATCGTCACCCTCCGGCGGTCGGTTGCGACCTCCTCGCGCTCGACGAGCGATCGGGCCACCATGCCATCGACGATCGCGGTCACGCTCGGAGGTCGGACGGCGAGCAGCTCGGCTGCCTGTGCGGGGGAGACCCGACCGCTGCCCAGCAGGACGAGGAAGCGATACTGCGGCGGCGTGAGGTCGACCGTGCTGAGCGCCCGCTCCACATTCTTGGCCAAGAACGCGGCAGCACGGGCGGCGGTCACGGCAAGGTCGTGCTCAGGTGGGGTCGAAACTGCCATTCTCTTAGGCTATCGAAGGATCTCTTTTCTCATGCAGGGCAGTAGCGTTGACATTCATGTCGAGCTCCTCTCTTCATGTGGTCGACCATCCGCTTGTCGCTCACCGGGTGACGATCCTTCGCGATGCCGCCACCGACCAGCTCACCTTCGCTCGGATGGCCAAGGAGATCGGGACGTTCCTCGCCTATGAGGCATTCGGTGATCTCGCCATCGCCTCGACCACGGTCGACACGCCGGTGGTTGCAGGAGCCCTCGGCGCGACGATCCGTCAGGAGGTCGTCTTGGTCCCCGTCCTGCGGGCTGGGCTCGGCCTCACCCCAGCGCTCCAAGAGGCACTGCCTGTCACCAGGGTGTGCCATGTGGGCCTGCGTCGAAACGAGGTGACCCTCGAGGCCGACGTCTATCTCGATGGCCTGCCGGCCGACATGTCTGGGATGAGGGTGGCCGTGCTCGACCCGATGCTGGCCACCGGCGGCTCGCTCGTGCACGTGGTGGACATGATCGCGGCACGAGGCGGCACTGACATCACGGCCATCTGCCTGGTGGCAGCTGTCCCCGGTGTCGCCCACTTCACACAGGCCCATCCGAACGTGCCGATCTACACCGCGGCACTCGACGATGCGCTCAACGACGAGGGCTACATCGTGCCGGGCCTCGGGGACGCAGGCGATCGACTCTTCGGGGCCCCGGTGAGG
>CAITOG010000045.1 GCA_903893955.1 uncultured Actinomycetes bacterium | reverse complement strand
TGCCAGCGTCTGCGCCTGGATCCCCTGGCTGGCGTCGACGAGCAGGACGGCACCCTCGCACGCCGCCAGCGATCGGGAGACCTCGTAACCGAAGTCGACATGACCCGGTGTGTCGATCAGGTGGAGGATGTGGTCATCGAAGGCGACTCTGACGTTTTGGGCCTTAATGGTGATCCCCCGCTCTCGCTCGATATCCATCGAATCGAGGTACTGCGCCCGCATGTCGCGCGCGTCGACTGCTCCCGTTATCTCAAGGATCCGGTCCGAAAGTGTCGACTTGCCGTGGTCCACATGGCTGATGATCGAGAAGTTCCTGATCCGATCAGTGGCCACAGGTTGGCTTGCGAGAGGCAATGGCACAGTGCGTGAATCGTACCGGCCTCAGACGCACCATCGATGCTCAGCGTCACGCGGGGGGCCAGTCAGGTTGCCAAGGGGGCAAAACGACCACGATGAACCCGAACAGAGCGAAGGCGAGAGCGAGAATTGCATCAGCGCCAGCGTGCAGAAGCCCACGCGGGTGCAGGCGACCAGCCCGAATCCGCGGCACCACTAACCGCCAGTAGGCATCGGCCTGAGCCAGACCCATCGCAGGTCGGTGGTGGCGAGGTGCGCGTCTGATCGCTTCGAAGCGCGTGAGCGCTCGCCGCCGGTTATTCGAGGAGCCGCGTGACCGAGACCCCTCGCGGTGCAGGTAGCGGAGGACGGGTTCGTCCACGAGTTCGATCGGGCCATCGACAGCAAGTCTCACCGCCACCTCATAGTCCTCCGACTGCCCGCTTGAGCTCCGTCCTTCGTCCCACCCGCCGCAGCGACGCAATGAGGAAGTGCGCATCAGCATCGCCCCGGGAGGAGGGTTGAAGGTCCGACGCGGGAGCATCCGGAGGGTGAGCGGCCGTTGAGGGAACTTCGTCAACACGAGAGATCGATCTGCGAGCCACGAAGATGGGTGGTCCTCCCCGGTCTCTGTGACGTGCCGGAACGAACCGAACACGCCAGCAGCCCTTGGCGTCGCTGCCGCCATGAGGCGTCCCAGCGCTCCCTCGATGAGCTCATCATCGCCATCGAGGAAGAGGACCCATTCGGTCCCGACCCGCTCGAGGCCGGCGTTGCGGGCACCGCAGACGCCAGGCGTTCGCTCGCTCGAGATCACCTCCAAACGGGGGTCGTCAAAGTGGCCACGAACCAGAGCGGCTCCCTCGTCAGGACTGCGGTCGTCGACCACAACAACCTTGGTCGCCTCGGGCTGGGCCAGCGCACTCGCGACCGATCCCACCACGTAGTTGGCGACCCCGTGGGCTGGGATGACCACGGTCACCGCTCTTCGATGTGCGCTCGTGTCAGGCATCTCTACCTCCCTCGCCGCCGTCGCTCATTGCGGAAGTCTGCCATCGCCGCTGGCGGACTCCTCCACCACTCGCTGCCGAGACGGCGATATCTGGGCCCTGTGTTATCGTTATGGTCCGCCTGTCGAACGACGACAGCAACCCCGAAGCAAAGAACCTACCGAGGATCCAGTGGCGAACATCAAAAGTCAGATCAAGCGAAACCGGCAGAACGAGCGTCGCCGCCTTGCCAACAAGTCCGTCCGTTCTGAGATGAAGACCAGAACCAAGGCTGCCGTGAGCGCTGCTGAGTCTGGCGCAGACGATTCCATCGAGTCGCTCAAACTTGCTGTCAAGAGAATCGACAAGGCAGCCGCCAAGGGTGTCATCCACAAGAACCAGGCGGCAAACCGCAAGAGCCGTCTCATGCGGCGCCTCAACGCGCTCAGCGAGTCGGCCTGACCTTTTCTGGCAGAGGGCGACGCAGCCCGTAGCGCATCCACCACAGCACGTGCCAACCCGCCCTTTCGGTGAGGTGGCATCGTTTGAGATGAACCTCCACAGCAGAGACCGGATGCCCGACGTTCCTCCTTGGCTATCCGCTCTTTCGATACCGCCCTCCTGCGATCACGTACTCAGACTTGCGTTGCACCATGACGTCGCATTTAGGCGGTCGCACTGGCATCGCATGATCGCCTCGGGCCGATCAATCGTCGGACAGGAGGGATTCAACGAAGCCCTCAAAACCCAATGGGACGAACAGCCTCCCGGGGGGAACGTCGGCGCTCGAAAACGCAATCGGTTCATCACCCAAGAATCCTCGCTCACGATGAAAGTTACTCACACTCATGTGATGCCACTCAACGCTTTGCACCTTTCATCCGCCTGCACAGTCGCGCCACCAGGATCTCGACGATCATTCGCTCGTCGAGCCCGGACACGCCCTTGAGGTCAAGATCCGCGTCAGCGACGAGTCCGAGCGCTGTCCGGATGACACCTGGATCGAGGCTGCTGCGCAGCCCCCAGAGCTTCTTGGCTGGGTACTCAGCGATGCCCAGGAGGCTGGCGACATCGGCCGGGCTGGTTGCCTCGGCGCCATCGAGCTGTGCAAGCTGCGTGAAGTGATTGTCGAAGCTGGCTATCACCACGTGGGCAGACATCCCTCCGGGACCCATCATCCTCGCCACGATCTTGAGGGCGGCATCGGTCGTGCCCGCATCGATCGCATCGACAAGCTCATAGATCGGCACCGATCCTTGCTTGCCAAGGAAGGGCTGCAGCATCGCCACATCGATGGTGATCCCTTCGCCGTGTGCCGCGGCCAAGGTCTCGAGCAGGCCCGGGAGCCTGCTCAGGTCCTCCCCGAGGTGGTCGGTGAGCATCGCCCTGGCCTGCGCGTTCAGCCGAACCGGTCCCGCACGGAGGTGTTCGTCGAGGTAGCTCTTGCGCTGTCCACCGGTGCGTGTGGCGATCTCGATGATCTCGCCTGCAGCTTTGACCGCCTTCTTGAGGGGAGCCGGCAGGGTCCCGCCGCCGCCAGCCAAGATCAAGACCGCACCTGTCGGCGGCTCAGCGAGGGCCAGTGCGAGCGCCTTGGCCGGCTCGGCGGTGAGATTGCCCGCTCCTCGAACCAGGACGATCCGTCGATCGATGAGGAACGGCGGCGTCAGAAAAGCATCGATGACCGGTCCGACCTCGAACTCGGTCCCACGTTCTGCTCGATGCTCCTCGAGCACGAGGCTGGCATCTCGATCGCCAAGAAGGTCGGCCACGAGCTGTGCGGTCTCGTTCGCCACCAAGGCCTCATCCTCAGCGAGGATTGCATAGGCGGCTTTGGGCTCCTTGCCCCGGCTGCTCGTCATGCAGCAAGCACGTGGGCGATCGCATCAGCCACCCGGACGGTGCCTTGGACGTCGTGGACGCGAAGCACCCTGCAGCCCCCCATGATCCCGATCGCAGCTGCGGCCAGCGATGCCTCGATCCGCTGGTCCACCTCAAGATCGAGGAGCACCCCCAAGCACGTCTTGTTCGAGACCGAGAGCAACAGCGGAAAGCCGAGGTTGGCGAGCACCGCAGAGCCACGGAGCAGCTCGATGGACTGTGCAGCAGTCTTGCCGAGATCCAACCCAGCATCGACGATGATGCGATCGGCAGCGACACCCGCGTCGAGCGCCCGCGCGGCCCTGTCAGCCAGGAACGTGGCGACGTCGTTGACCACATCGTCGTAGCTGGGATTCGGGTCCGCCACCCGTGGACGGAGTCGGATGTGCGTGGCCACCACGCTGGCGCTGTGCTCGGCGGCGGCGACCACATAGTCAAGATCGGCGAAGCCTGAGATGTCGTTGCCGACGAGTGCGCCTCTCGAATAGCACTCCCGGGCCACTGAGGCTCGCCACGTGTCGACCGAGATCGGCGTGTCGAACCGCTGCACCAGCGCCTCGACCGCCGGCACCACGCGGTCGAGCTCCTCGGCTTCGGTCACCTCCTCACCAGGGCCAGCCTTCACGCCGCCGACATCAAGGATGTCGGCACCATTGGCCACGTGGGAATCGGCCCGCTCGAGGAACCTGTCGAAGGCCCAGTCCGCGCCGCGGTCATAGAAAGAGTCAGGGGTCCGATTCAAGATCCCCATCACCAGCGCTCGATGCGTGATGTCGTGGCGCGTGTCGCCGATCCGAAGGACTGTCGAGGAGATCGGGGTCGAGAGGTCCACCTCAGAAGAGCCTCGTGGCGAGGGCCTTGCGATAGCGGATGGCCACCTCGCTCTGGGGTCCGAGCGTCTCGAGGAGGTCGAGGAACTCTTGGCGTGCCTCATCATCGCTGGCGACCCGCTCGAGCAGGGCGTCGAGCAGCGGCACGACTTCCTGGTGTGCCACGTCAACCTGGTTCTTCGCCAGCCGCGCCTCGGCGAGGAGGTGTCGGACCTCGGGGGTCTCAGGGATGCGGGCAAGGAGCTCGAGCGCCTCATCGGGACGCTTCGTCGCGATCAGCTCCGACGCCAGCAGCACGATGGCACCGGGGTGACCCGGATCGATCTCGAGCGCTTTGCGCAGCGACTGCTCGTCACCCTGCTCGACCAGCAGATCTGCCTCAGACGGCGGCGGTGCGATTCGGTCCAAGAACGCCTCGATCTCTGCGGCGCTGACGGCGCCGACGAAGCTGTCCACCACGCGTCCTTCGGCGATGGCGAACACTGCAGGGATCGATTGGACTTGGAACATCTGTGCGATGCCGG
>CAITOG010000044.1 GCA_903893955.1 uncultured Actinomycetes bacterium | reverse complement strand
CGCCTCGCCCAGCGCCAGCGGCACCACCCCAGCGATCCCTTCAGCCTCTGCAGGCAGGCCCTGCTCGAGCCGTCTCGCAGTCACCTCGCCCATGGCGATTTGCTCCAGGGGATCAAGAGGATTCGCCTCGAGGACGCGAACTCCCGGCTCGCCCAACACGCTCGGGAGTCGCGCACCGGTGATATCCGGTCGATCGCTCCCCATCTCCACGATGGTCATAGGGACCACCTCGATCGCCACCTTTGCCCGAAGGACGAATCGCCGAAGGCGCGCCACAACCTCGGAGGCTCGACCCGCTGCTGGGTGGAGGACGAATCGCTGTGCATCGCTGCGTGCCACGCCGAGCAGGTGGCCGAGGGTGCCGTCAGGCTCAAGCAGCAGGCTCCATGATCCACTCCCGATCTCGAGTTCGACGATTGATTGGGCCAGCTGCCCCTCGAGGTAGCTCGCCGCGTCCTCGCCGCTTACCACCACCACCTCGTGGATCTCGGCAGCCCACCAGCTCGTTGAGGTTTGGGGTGTCACCTCGAAGCTCGACGCGAGTCGGCAACGGCAGCAAGCACGGCAGCCGCCTTCGAGCGGCATTCTGCATCCTCGGCGTCCGGATCCGAGTCCGCCACGATCCCGGCACCTGCCTGGACGCTCGCTGAGCCTTCGGGTGTCACCACCATCGTCCTGATCGCAATCGCAGTATCAAGGTTGCCGCTGAAGTCGAGGTAGCCGACAACGCCTCCGTAGACGCCACGTCGCGCTGGCTCCAGCTCGTCGATGATCTCCATCGCTCGAACCTTGGGAGCACCTGAGAGTGTGCCAGCCGGCAAGGTGGCACGGAGGACATCGATCGCGCTGCACCCCTCACGAAGCGTGCCGACCACCTGCGAGGTCATGTGCATGATGTGGCTGTATCGCTCGATGGTCATGAACTCCTCAACCACCTCTGAGCCGTAGCGGGATACCCGCCCAAGGTCATTGCGAGCAAGGTCCACCAGCATCACGTGCTCGGCAACTTCCTTGGGATCCTCGGAGAGCTCGGCCGCGAGTCGCGAGTCGTCGGCGGTGGTGGCGCCCCGAGGACGGGAACCAGCGATAGGACGTGACGTCACCTGCCCGTCGCGAACCCGCACCATCGGCTCAGGCGACGAACCCACCACCTGCACGCCGGCGAGACGGAGGAGATACAAGTAGGGGCTGGGATTGAGCAGTCTGAGCGATCGATAGACGGCGAGGCCATCCACCTCGCCCTCGATGTCGAATCGCTGCGAGAGCACCACCTGGAAGATGTCGCCAGCTGCGATCGACTCCTTGGCTGCGTCCACAGCGAGCTGGAACTGCCCTGCTGGCGTCCTCGCCGTGGCCTCGGCACGGATAAGACGAGCCTCGGGCAGAGGTGCAGGGCGCGGATCGGCCTGAATCGGACGGAAGACATCGGTCTCGAGGCCATCGAGCGAAGTGAGCGCAGCGTCGTAGAGGGCATCGAGATCCTGCTTCGTCTCGTCGCCCTTCAGCGCCACGTTCGACAGGAGCGTGATGCGCTGGCGCCAGTGGTCGAAGGCCACCAGCTCACCGATGACCACCACAGAAGAATCTGGAAGACCCAGCTCGTCCGGTGGCGGGTCCTCGAGCCGTTCGACCTCGCGCACGACGTCGTAGCCCAGATAGCCGACGATGCCCGAGTGGAGCGGCGGCAGACCTAGCAGATCGGGGGTCGAGGTGGCTTCGATCGCCGACTCGATGGTGGCCAGGATCCCAGGGCCGCTCTCAAGAAGGAGACCATCGGCGAGGTGGGACGCTCCTGGAGCAGCGGTCCCAGATCCGACCTCAACCGCCAGGCTGTGCGACCGGATCGTTGCGAGAGGATTGCGCCCGACAAAGGAGTAGCGACCCCATCGCTCGCCGCCTTCCACCGACTCGAGCAGGAACCCATCGCCCTCGCCGACCACGGCCATGAAGACGCCGACCGGCGTCAGCGTGTCAGCCACCATCTCTCGTGCGATCGGGATGATGCCGTGGTGTCTCGCCAGCTCGCCGAACTCTTCGCGCGAGGGAAAGATCCCGTCAGTGCCCTCGGGAGTCATCAGGAACTCCCGTCGCCAGCGCCTTCGGCGAAGACTCGATAGAAGCAGGTTCGCTCACCGGTGTGGCACGCCCCGCGTCCGTGTTGGTCGACCAACACCAACAACGCATCGCCATCGCAGTCGTAGCGGATCTCCCTGATGAACTGTCGGTCACCAGAGGTCTCACCCTTCTGCCAATACTCCTTGCGGCTCCGCGACCAGAACCACGTTCGACCAGTCTCGATCGATCGCCGGAGTGCCTCGTCATTCATGTACGCAACCATCAGCACCTCGAGGGTGCTGCGATCCTGCACGATGGCGGCGATCAGACCGTCATCGCCAAACCTGAGATCGCCGATCTCCACGTCGCTGGCGGGGGTCATCTCGCTCACAGGTAGAGGCCTGTGCCGCTGTCGTTCTGAGGTGATGCCGCTGCATGGATGTCACGCTCTCGAAGGATCACGAACTCCTCGCCCTGGAGCTCGACCTCGAACTGGTCTTCAGGGTTGAACAGGACCTGGTCCCCTACCTTGATGGTCCGGACATGGGGGCCGACGGCCACCGTCTCGGCCCACGACAACCTTCGTGCCACCTGTGCGGTCGCCGGGATCAAGATGCCCGAGCGAGAGCGTCGCTCACCCTCTTGGTCGCCCACCTTGACCAGCACGCGATCGAACAAGACGGTGACCGGAAGGCGATCCTCACCTGTGGTGATCTCAGTGCGTGCCACGCAGTGACCGTACCGCAGACGCTTGTGGCTCCAGCACACTCATGCCGGACGGACGGTGAGGCCGTGGTCAGCCATGTACGCCTTTGCCTCTCCTACCGTGTGCTCGCCGAGGTGGAAGATCGACGCTGCGAGCACGGCATCGGCGCCACCGAGCACCACGCCGTCGACCAGATCCTGGAGGGTCCCCACGCCACCTGACGCGATCAGCGGAACCGCCACTGAGTCGGAGATGGCGCGGTTGAGGAGGTGGTCGTACCCATCGCGTGTTCCGTCGCGATCCATCGAGGTCACCAGCAACTCGCCCGCTCCAAGTCGAGCTGCCTCGTGAGCCCAAGTGACTGCGTCCAACGACGTCCGGGTCCGGCCACCGTGCGTGACGACCTCCCAGCGGTCGCCGTGTCGGCGGGCGTCGATGGCGACGACCACACACTGGGCACCGAACTCATCGGAGACCCTGGCGATCAGGGAGGGATCGGCGACAGCTGCTGAGTTGATCCCGATCTTCTCGGCCCCCGCTCGAAGGAGGCGCCGAGCATCCTCGACACTTCGCACGCCGCCACCGACCGTCAAGGGGACGAACACCTGATCAGCTGCGCGTGCGACCACATCGAGCATCGTGTCCCGCTCATCTGACGACGCCGTGATGTCGAGGAATGTGATCTCGTCAGCCCCCTGCTCGGCGTAGCGCGCAGCGAGCTCGACGGGATCACCGGCGTCAAAGAGGTCGACGAACTTGATGCCCTTCACGACGCGGCCGCCAGTGACATCGAGGCACGGGATCACCCGTGTCACCTGCACGCTGCAACCGCCTCTCGGACGCTCACGCGTCCCTCAGCGATCGCCTTGCCGACGACGACGCCTTGGAGACGTCGGCCCTCGCGTGGCGAGGCCACCAGGCCGAGCTCACGCAGGTCGTCGACCGAGCTCACGCCAGCCGAGGCCACGATCGGCACGCCCGTGGCGTCGAGCACCTCGGCCAGCCCCTCGATGTCGGGGCCTTCGAGCGTCCCGTCTCGATCGATCGAGGTGACGATCAGGGCGGCGACCTCGTGACGCGTGACGCTCGCTACCGCCTCGAGCAGCGTCTGCCCAGCACCCTCGAGCCATCCTCGAACAGCGACCTCGGCGACGCCATCACCACGACGCCGGTAGTCGAGGCCGACCGCCACCGATCCTGGATGGCGCTGACAGGCGGCCTCGAGCACGTCAGGACGCTCGAGCGCGGAGGTTCCCAAGATGACCCTGGCGACGCCACCGTCGAGCAGCTCTTGCACATCGTCGAGGGACCGAACACCACCGCCTGTCTCGACCGGCACCCCACAGCTCTGAGCCAGCTCGAGGATCAGTGCCCGATTGGCTCGCCCGCCGTCCTTTGCCGCATCGAGATCGATCAGGTGAAGCCAGTCCGTCCCACCTTCCACAAGTTCGTCGGCCATGCGGCGCGGATCGCCGTAGTCGCTCTGCTTGCCATAGTCGCCCTTCAGAAGACGGACCGCAGCCCCGCCGCGCAGATCGATCGCAGCCAACAGCTCCATCACAGCGCCCCCGCACGCTCGGCGAACCGGCCGAGAAGCTCGAGCCCCTGTCGACCGGACTTCTCAGGGTGGAACTGGACGCCGAGCACGTTGTCGGCCTCAACCGACGCCGCCACGGTGCCGCCGTAGGTGCAGGTCGCCGTCGTCCGTTCGCTGACGGGCGGGGCGAAGGAGTGGACGAAGTACATCCACTGCTCCACCGCAGGATCGAACAAGGTGCTCGCCTGCTCGATCTCGAGTCGATTCCACTGGATCTGCGGGAGCTTCACGTCTCCCGCCAGGCGTCGTACTCTTCCGGACAAGATGCCGAGACCCCGTGCGCCCGGTGACTCCTCCGAGTCCTCATAGAGCAGCTGGAACCCGACGCAGATCCCGAGGAAGGGAATCCCTGCATCGATCACAGCGGTGATCGGCTCGCGCCAGCCTCCGCTCTCGAGCGCTGCGGCACAGCGCCCGAACGAGCCGACGCCAGGCAGCACCACGCCGGAGGCACCACCGAGGTCCGAAGGCTCGGCGCAGAGGGCGACGGCTGCACCGGTCGCCTGCAGGGCCTTCTCAGCCGAGCGGAGGTTCCCGATGCCATAGTCGATGACGTGGATCACCGGACGGATCGCCTCACAAGGTGCCCTTCGTCGACGGCACTCCGCCGCCGACCACAACAACCGCATCACGCAAGCACCGCGCCACGCACTTGAACGTCGCCTCAACGATGTGATGGGTGTTTCGACCGCTGCGGATCCTGACGTGGAGCGTGATCCCCGCTGCGGTGGCGAAGGCGCGGAAGAACTCCTCGGTGAGCTGAGGATCGAAGGCGGGCTCACCCAGCCCCAGCGTGTCAGGGGCGAACGGAACCTCAAAGACGATGAATGGCCGGCCCGAGAGGTCAAGCGCCACCTCGATCGCCGCCTCGTCGAGTGGAACGACTCGAGAGGCGAAGCGTGCGACACCTGCCTTGTCCCCCAAGGCCTCGGCCAGTGCCTCGCCCAGGACGATGCCGACGTCCTCCACGGTGTGGTGGGTGTCAACGCTCAGATCACCGGTCGCCTGGACCGTGAGGTCCATCCCGCCGTGGCGGCCGAGCTGCTCCACCATGTGATCGAAGAACGGAATGCCGGTGCGGACGTCTGAGATGCCGCTTCCGTCGAGGTCGAGCTCGACCACCACGGTGGTCTCCTTGGTCGAGCGCTCGCGCCGTGCCTTCCGCGGTGCCGTCATGCTCACAGGGCCTCCTTCAGGGCAGCCAGGAAATGGCCGTTCTCTTCGTGCGTGCCGATCGTCACCCGGAGGCACCCCTCCAGTCTCGCCCATGACGAGCAATCCCGGACCAGAACTGATCGATCCACGAGATCCAACCAGACGTCATGCCCCTCTCGGCTGCGCGGCCGGAACAAGATGAAGTTGGCCTGCGATGGCCACACCTCGAGGTCGAGCTCCCTGAGCTCCGCCAACAGGCGCCCCCGCTCCTCGACGATCTTGGCCACCGTCGTCTTCATCTCCTCGCCGTGCCCAAGGATCGCGAGACCAGCGGCCTGGGTGAGCGCCGAGAGGTGGTACGGCAGGACCACCGTCTCGAGCGAGGCGACGATCGCCGGAGCTGCCACGAGATAGCCGAGCCGTGCGCCTGCCATGGCCCAGGTCTTCGAGAACGTCCGGACGACGACAAGGCGGCTTGTCGGCTGCGCTGGGCCGAGCTCGAGCGCTGAACGCTGGGCGAACTGTCCGTAAGCCTCATCGACGACCACCAGACCATCACCGGCGGCGAGCGCAGCCTCGATCGTGTCTAGCGCACTGACTCCGCCGGTGGGGTTGTTCGGAGAGCAGACGAAGGTGATCGCTGGATCGACGTCCTTGATGGCGTTGACCAGCAGCTCGACCGGCAGCTCGAAATCATCAGTCCGATCGACACTCACGACCTCAGTCCCCGTCGTTCGCGCGATGTGAGCGTGGAGCGCGTAGCTCGGCTCGAACACCAGCGCACGCCGACCGGGGCCGCCATAGGCCAACAGCAGCGACTGGAGGACCTCGTTGGAGCCGTTTGCGGCGAAGACCTCGCTCCAGTCCACGCCGTGGAGCGATGCGATCTTGGCGCGGAGCTCACGAGCAGCGCGGTCTGGATATCGATTCAGTGAGATCTCCCCCACCAGCTCGACGAGCTCCTCGAAGAACGCCGGTGGTGGCGGAAAGGGCGACTCATTGGTGTTGAGCCTGATGTCGACCTCAACCTGGGCAGAGTGATAGCCCTCGAGCGCTTGGAGATCGTCGCGCAGGCGAGGCGACGTCATCGTCGGAGGCGGATCGACTCCGCGTGTGCATCAAGGCCCTCGGCTTCAGCGAGGGTGATCACAGTGGGCGCCAGCACTTCGAAGCCCTCCCGGCTGACCTCGACGACGTGGATGTGCCGTCGGAAATCATCAGCCCGCAACGCGCTCGAGAAACGCGCGCTTCGATGCGTCGGCAAGATGTGATTGGGTCCCGCGGCGTAGTCGCCGAGGCTGGCCGGGGCATCGATGCCACAGAACACCGCTCCCGCTGCTCGCACCCGATCTTTGAGGCCCTGGTAGTCGGTCACGAGGAGTTCGAGGTGCTCTGGGGCGATGAGGTTCGAGACTGCCATCGCTGCTTCGGGCGTGTCGACGATGCACGCCACGCCGGCCGTCGCCATGGTCGCCTCGAGATCCTCTCGTCTTGGGGCGACCTCGATCAGCCGTGCCAGCGACGCTTCGACGGCACCAACGACGTCGGGCTCCCACGTGACGAGCCACGCCATGCCGTCCGGCCCGTGCTCGGCTTGGACCATCAGGTCGATCGCTGCCAGATCAGCTGGCGTCGAGCTGTCGGCGATGACGACGATCTCAGATGGGCCGGCGAAGGCGGATGCCACCCCAACGCTTCCTGCCACCTGTCGCTTCGCCTCGGCGACATAGGCATTGCCCGGCCCGACGATCACATCGACTCGCCCAACCGACTGTGTCCCAAACGCCATGGCCGCGATCGCCTGTGCGCCGCCGACCGGGTGCACCACATCGATGCCCGCGATCGACGCGGCAGCGAGCGTTGCGTCATCGACCTTGCCGTCCGCCGCTGGAGGCACGCACAACACGATCTCTTTGACGCCCGCCACTCGTGCCGGAGCGGCGCACATCAAGACGCTCGATGGATAGCGTGCTCGTCCTCCCGGGGCGTAGCAGCCGGCCCGGTCGACAGGGACGTCGACGTGCGACACTCGCGTCCCTTCGGCTTCGAAGGCACCGAGAGGACTCGGCTCGTGCGCGTGATAGGCGAGGATCCGCTCCCACGCCTGTTCGAGCGCCCTCCGGAGCTCCGGTGGGATCCTCTCGAGCGCCGCCGCCATCGCCGCAGGCTCGATCGAGAGCGACCCAAGCTCGACCCCGTCGAAGCGGCGTGTGAGATCAAGGAGCGCCTCATCACCACGAGCCTTGACGTCAGCGATGATCCCGCTGACAGCATCAGCCACGTCTGCCCCTGGGACTGTCGGCGCGGGGAGGTTGCCGGCAACCTGACTACCCTTGCCTCGAAGGTCCAGCACGCTCAGCACCTGCTAAGCGTACCGTCCTGTGCTGGCCCGCAACTCCGTGCCACGGCTGATCGAGGAGACATCGAGATGGAAGACGCGTCAGAGCTCTCGTCGCTGCTCGCCAGCCTCGAGGACATCTCGAGACGGATCGCCTCGCTCGTCGAGTCGAGGTCTGATGAGCTCGGCAGCGACGCCGAGCTGGTGGCGCTGGAGCGAGCCTTGCTCGGTGCAGTCCGGAGGATGCAGCGCGCTGTTCGGAGTGCAGAACGCCGCAGCAGCACCTAGCTCGGCGAGGCGACGCCCACCATCGGGCAGATGTCGCTGAGGATGCACGCTGCACAGGCGGGCCGTCGTGATCGACAGGTCGCACGACCGTGGAGGATCATCCTGAGGCTGAAGGCGCCACGTGTAGAAGCCGGCACCAGTCGGTTGAGGTCAAGCTCGACCTTGACCGGATCGGTGTTCGCAGTCAGCGCGAGTCGCCTGCTCAGGCGGCCGACGTGGGTATCCACAGGCAGGCCAGGCAGATCGAACGCAACTGATCGGATGACGTTGGCAGTCTTTCGACCCACACCGGGAAGCGTCACCAGGTCGTCGATGCGGGTAGGAACCTGACTATCGAAGCGATCCATGAGGGCCTGACCCATCCCAATGAGGCTTCGTGCCTTGGCCCTGTAGAAGCCGGTCGAGCGAATGATCTCTTCGAGCTCCGCCGGCTCTGCGTGAGCCAGGTCGCTCGGCGTCGGATAGCGGGAGAAGAGAGCCGGCGTCACCGAGTTCACTCGAACATCGGTGCATTGCGCCGACAAGATGGTCGCCGCAAGCAACTCGAAGGGAGACCGGTGATCGAGAGCGCACAGGTCCTCCGCTGTCCCAGGGAACTCCTCCCCGAGCCGTTCGGCGACGACCTTTGCCCGCCCACTCGGTGACCTCGGCCTTCCCACCACGCCGAGCGTAGCCACCTGGTCGGTAGCCTGAAGATGTGGCCAGCCTCTGGAGAACGACTGACCAGCTTGACACCCACCAGGTCGCCGTCCTCGTCGACGCGGCGTCGTCCTGGTCGCTTGCCCACCAGGTGGAGGCACTTCCAGAGCAGGTGATGAGAGCGCTCGAGGCCGGCGATCCGGCGTGGCACTTGATCAGCGACGAGCCGACCTCCTATGCCCAGGCCGAGGTGCGAGGAGGTGATCTCGAGATGTTCGCCTTCGGTGGCGACCCATCCGACGCCCAGCTCCTCGCTGCACGGGAGCTTGCAGGCGAGATCGGGCTTGAGCTTCGAGCCTGGCGACGGCACGTACGAGTCCATGATGCGATGCCTCTTGAAGGCTTCGTGCTTGAACGCTCGATCTTGCTGCTGGAACGGCCGCTCCCATACGAGCGCACCGCGAGCCTCCCACCAGGAGTGCGGCTCGAGGCATTCCGGACCGGTGTCGACGAGGCTGCATGGCTCCACCTCAATGCTGCTGCGTTCGCCAACCACCCCGAGCAGGGCGATGTCGATCTCATCGAGCTGCAGCGACGGGAGGCGGCGACCTGGTTCGATCCGAATGGCTTTCTCATGGCTTGGGAGGGTGAGCAGCTCGTCGGCGCCTGCTGGACCAAGCTCCATCGAGGACTCGCTGGGCTCGGCGGAGAGATCTACGTCATCGGCATCGCCCCGTCTGCACAGGGACGGGGGCTCGGCCGAGTTCTCGTCGAGGAAGGGCTCCACCACATGACCACGCGTGGCGCCGACCATGCGGTTCTCTTTGTCGAGGCTGACAATCTCCCAGCGCTCCACCTCTACGAGGCTCTCGGCTTCTCCGAGCGATCACGAGACGAGTGCTGGCGAGCAGTCCGTTATCCGCCCGAGGAACCGACAGCCCGCCCTACGCCATAGGTCACTGAGGCGGCCAGGGCGGCGACACCGAGCTGTCGAAGTGCTGAGAACCACCTCGAACGGCCTGTGAAGTGGCCGAGCATGGCGCCGACCGCCAACGAGGCGATGACACCGATCACGATCGACCACACGATCGCGGCGTTGCCAGCGATGAAGAACCACGGCAGCAACGGCAGCAGCGCTCCAAAGGCGAAGGTCACCAGGGAGATCGCGCTCGCTCGCCAGGGTGAGCCGATTGCGCTCGGATCGACGCCGAGCTCCTCGCGGGCGTGGGTCTCGAGCGCCAGCTCTGGATTGCGCATCATCACCGACGCCAGCTCGCTGGCGAGCTCCTCGTCGATGCCCTTCGATCGGTAGATGCCGATCAGCTCTGCTCGCTCGAGCTCAGGCTCTTCAGCAAGCGCTCGACGCTCGACAGCGAGCTCTCGTTCGAAGAGCTCTCGCTGGGCCTGCATCGAGACGTACTCCCCTGCCGCCATCGAGAAGGCACCCGCAACCATCCCGGCAACGCCTGCCAACCTCACAAGGCTGCCTGCGGGGTGCGCCCCCGCAAAGCCAAGGATCAACGAGACGTTCGTCACCAGGCCGTCAGAGATCCCGAAGACGGCAGCCCGCTGCGCGCCGCCAGTCAGGTCCCTGTGCTCTTCTTCGTGCGCCACTGTGCGTTTCATGCCTGTCCTCAGCCTAGTGACGCACGAGGGCCAGAGGACTGGAAGAATGGTGCCATGGGATCGATGAGATGGTTCGACCCGAGTCAGCCGCAGACCCTGCAGGGGGCAGTGCTGTTCAGCTACCTCAACGCGGCCATTGCCATCATTGGTCTGCTCTCTTCTCGAAGTCTCATCGAGCTGGTGATCCTCGCCGGCGGTGCAGGGGCTCTGGGCATCGCCAACGAGCGACGGTGGGGCTACTACCTCTGCATCGTCGCCGCAGCCGTGTTCTTGTGCGTTCAGGTCGTCCTGTTCATCTACTACCCCTTCGTCTTCGCAGCCATGTTGAACCTGCTCTTCAGCGTCTTCCTGCTTGCCCTCCTGCTCAGTCCGATCAGCCGGAACTACGCACGGATCTACTTCAAGTAGTCCGCAGCGAGCCGGGCCTCAGCGCAGAGTCGCTACGCTGCGACGTGGACACACAAGGAGCATCGATGACTCGAAAGATCACGAGCCTGGACCAGTTTGAGGACCTCCTCGGCGAGCACCTCGGCTACAGCAGCTATCTGACCGTCACGCAGGAGAAGATCAACCTCTTCGCCGACGCGACCGGTGACCACCAGTGGATCCACGTTGATCCCGAGCGTGCCAAGAGCGGCCCATTCGGCGCACCGATCGCACACGGCTACCTGACCCTGTCCCTCATCCCAGCCCTGATCGGCGAGGTCTTCCTGGTAGAGAACATGACCTTCGGCGTCAACTACGGCTGCAACAAGGTGCGGTTCATGGCCCCCGTCCCGGCGGGCTCCGACATCCGCCTCGGCGTGGCCGTGTCGTCGGTCGAGAAGATCGAAGGAGGGGCACAGGTGATCTTGGATGCGACCCTCGAGATCAAGGATGCTCCCAAGCCCTCCTGTGTCGCGCAGGTCGTCTACCGCTACTACAACTAGCCAGTGCCGGCCAAGCGCATCGAGGTCCTCCCGGCACCTGAGGAGAAGACTGCTGCGGTTCGCAGCATGTTTGATGCGATTGCACCCCGCTACGAGCTCGTGAATCGGCTCATGACCTTCGGGCTTGATGCCTCTTGGCGCAAGCGGACAGTCAAGGCGATGGGTCTTCCGCCCGGTGCGCGTGTCCTCGACCTGGCCTGTGGGACAGGCGATCTGAGCCGGACCGCCGCCGATGCGGGATTGATCTCGATCGGAGCCGACCTCTCCTTTGGCATGCTCGATTCATCGCACGGCACAGGACCGCTCGTCCAAGCAGATGCGAGTGCCCTGCCACTGCGCACCGGCGCCGTCGATGGAGTGGTGTGTGGCTATGCCCTTCGAAACTTCTCCAACCTGCAGGCCTGCTTCGATGAGATGGGACGCGTCCTTCGCCCTGGCGGCCGCCTCAGCCTCCTCGAGGTTGCCTCGCCGAAGGGCAAGGTGATGCGGATGGGCTTTTCCTTGTGGTTCGACCGAGCGGTTCCTCTCATCGGCGGCCTCCTCTCGGATCGCGACGCCTATCGGTACCTCCCCGCGTCGACCGTCTACCTCCCCTCGCCCGAAGAGCTTCGCTCGATGTTGCTGGCGGCTGGCTTCTCCGGCGTCAACCACCATCTCCTCAGTGGCGGCCTGAGCCAGATGATCACGGCCACGCGCAGCGTCACCTGATGGTGACCCGAGCGCTCAGACGACGGTTGGCCCACCTCCCCCTCGGCATCGTGGAGGAGGCATGCCGCCGAGGCGTCGTCCATGCCGGCGCACGGGAGCAGCTCTACGGCGTCGACATCGTGGCCACCGTTGCGTTGCCACCCGATCAGACCTCGCCATTCGATCTGCCCAAGGTGCACGGCGACGACGGGCCGGCATCGTCGGATCCCCACTGGCATGGCGTTCTCCCCTTTGACCCCTCGAGCGATGGCACGGCGCATCTTGCGGCTACGCAACTGTGCGCCACAGAGGGCGACGTCTTCGCCACCGTGCTCGGGGATGACCTGGCTGAGCTGGAGCAGCGACTTGATCGGCTGACAGGCGAGATCGCTCTCGACGTCGAGCCTCACCGCAAGACGCCGGAGCTGCTCTCGCTCGTCGAGGAGCCCTCTCGCCAGCGCTACGTGGAGCTCGTCGAGGCCGCGGTCCGTGCGATGCACTCGTCGAGCACGCTCGACAAGGTCGTCCTCGCTCGGCGCGTGCTCGTCGAGCTGGCGGCACCACTTGACCCAGCTGCAGCCCTCGAGCATATGGCAGAGCGCGAGCCCTCGTGCACCCGCTACAGCGTGCCGTTCGACGATGGCCGACTCATCGGTGCCTCACCGGAGCTGCTGATCTCACGTCGAGGCGAGATGATCTCGAGTCATCCTTTGGCTGGCACCATCTCGCTCGAGGACGACGCGATCGATGCAGCGCTGCTCTCCAAGTCGACCAAAGACGTCGAGGAGCACAGGCTTGTCGTCGACGACATTGCCGAACGGCTTCTCGGCCTCGTCGACGAGCTCGACGTGCCGACGACACCCTCGATTGTCGGCCTCAGAGATGTTGCCCATCTTGGAACGTCGATCACCGCCCGCAGCGGCCATGGTGGGCCGAGCGCTCTCGCCTTGCTTCGAGCGATCCATCCGACGCCTGCCATCGGTGGTGTTCCCCGAGGTGAGTCGCTGTCCATCATCCGTGAGCTCGAAGCCAGGGACCGAGGACTCTTCGGCGGAGCCGTTGGTTGGAGCTCGGCCAACGGCGACGGCGAATGGGTGCTGGCGATCAGAGGAGCGCTGCTGGTCGGGAGCCGCATCGATGTCTGCGCCGGCGCTGGGATCGTCCCGGCGTCGGACCCGTCGAGCGAAGGGGAGGAGACCCGGGTGAAGCTTGCGTCGATCCTCGAGGCACTCGTGCCCGGCAGCTCAGCGCTGCTCAGCCGCGAGTAGCGCCAGGCGCAGGATCCCACCCACGTCCGACGAGACGCTCGGCTCCCCACTTGGTGACGAGGCGAAGCGCTTCAGAGATGATGGACCCTGACATCTTCGACTCACCGAGCTCGCGATCGACGAAGGAGATCGGCACCTCTTGGATGACGGCGCCGACACGACGGCTCCGGTAGGTCATCTCGATCTGAAAGCCGTAGCCGTCAGCCTGGACGGTCCGGTAGTCGATCGCCTCGAGCAGGCTTGCCCGATAGACCCGGAACCCTGCTGTGGAGTCCTTGACCTTGAGCCCAAGCATGGCGGAGGCGTAGCGGTTGCCTCCCCACGAGAGCAGCTTGCGGTGCCATGACCAGTCCGGGATCTCACCACCGACCACATAGCGCGAGCCGATCACGACATCGGCCCCTTGCTGAGCTGCAGCGATCAGCGTGGGCAATGACGCTGGATCGTGAGAGAAGTCGGCATCGATCTCGACGAATGCGTCGTAGCCATGGGCGATGCCCCATTGGAACCCGTCTCGGTAGGCCGACCCCAACCCGGACTTCCGTGCTCTGCGCAGGACGTGCAGCTCGCCGATCTCGGGAGCCAGGACCTCCACGAGGTCTGCCGTGCCGTCTGGGCTCCCATCGTCGACCACGAGGATCCCGCAGCTCGCCACGTTCCGGCGAACCTCGCGCAGCATCCGTTCGATGTTGGGCCGCTCGTTATAGGTCGGGATGACCACCAGCACGTTCACGGGACGAAGCCTAGGGGATCCGCCGCCAGCGACTTGGAGCGCATCGTCCACTGCCCTTGGCCAAGTCTGCATCGTCTCGCTCATCTCAGCCCCTCTCGGTCGGGTTCTGAGGCTGAACCTAGGAGGAGCGCGTAAGAGCTTCTGGTGACTCGGCGCAGAAGAATTGAAGAATCAGCTGCCTGATTCCTCAGGTGACACCTCGAGGTCCGGGTTCCGAAGCTCACGGACGATGACCTGGAGCGCAGAGCCGACCGGAATCCCGATCAGGGCGCCGATCAGGGTCCCGAAGCCCGAGTGAAGACGACCACCCAAGACAGCGCCTGCCAGCACTGCCAGCAACACAAGTGCCGGGCTCATTCTGACCGTCCTCGACATCACCAGAGGGTTCAGCACGTGATTCTCGATCTGCTGATAGACGAGGAAGACGATCAGCGTCACAATGCCTGCGGTCGGACTGTGGAGCAGTGCCACCAAGACCGTCGGCACACCAGCCAGCAGACCTCCGATCAACGGCAGCAGGTCGATGAGCGCAACCCAGAGCGCAAGGAGCGGCGCGAACGGGACACCGAGGATCTCGAGGGTGATGAACACGACCAGACCTGCGATCACGGACGTGACGAAATTGCCGAGCACGTACCCGCTCACCGCACCTGAAGCGTCAGTCGCAACCCGGTTGGCTCGCCGAGCGACATCCTCCGGGAGGAGGCCGAGCAGCGCCTTCCAGATCTTCGGCAACTCGAGGAGGACGTAGAACGAGAGCACTCCGATGGTGAGCAGCGAGACGATGGTCGACACTGCTGCTGCGCCGATGGACAGTGCCGGCTTGGAGATGCTCGCGGCGTAGGTCGACAGCTTGGGTGCATTCGTCTGCACCCAGTGCTGCAGGTGGAATCGAGTAACGAGCCTGCCCACGGCACCGGTGCCGTGCTCGGCCTGGCGAACCAACGATGGTGCTTGCGAGGAGAAGTGGGAGACGGCGTTGACGAGCGGCACCCCGAACAGGAAGGCCAGACCAGCGAAGCTGAGCAGGCCGGCTGCGAAGACGAGCGAGGCAGCCAGCGTCCGACGCAGTCCTCGCCGCTCGAGAACGGCGGTTGCTGGCGCCAGGAGCACGGCGATGAAGCAGGCGACCAGGACGTAGAGCACGATCGTCCGGAGCACCCAGAGCAAGACCAGGCTCAAGACACCTGCACCGACGACCGCCACCGTGGTCACGATGGTGGCGAGCGGCACATCGTTCGAGCGAGCGGCGCGAGCCAGGCGACCTGGAATCGTCTGGCGGTCCTCCTCGTCTGGCGTCGCTGTCACCCTGCCAGCATTGCACTGCGCTGGTGGCCCTGCGTGCGAGACTCGCGACATGGTGGGTCCTGGCGACGAGCACGTCGACGAGCCCGCCATCCCCGCAGCCGAGGTGCCGCCAGGATCGCAGAAGAAGCGATGGTTGCGTCCCGAGGTGCGCTACACCCTCTCTGCGGTCGTCCTGCTCTTCATCTTCGAGTATCTGCTGCTCCCAGAGATCGCCTCGGCTCGCCGCAACGTGAAGATCCTGGGCCAGGTCAATGTTCCCCTCTTGGTCATCGCCGTCGGGCTCGAGCTCGGGGCGCTGCTGGCCTACATGGAGCTCTCGAGAACTGTCTTCAGCCCCGACGCCCCGAGTCGCTGGACGATGCTGCGCATCAACATGTCGTCACTATCGATCAGCCACGTGGTCCCTGGCGGCACTGCCGCCGGGGGCGCGCTTGGCTATCGCCTGCTCACCGATGCAGGTGTCCCTGGATCGACCGCTGCCTTTGGCCTCGCCACCCAAGGTGTCGGTTCGGCAGTGGTCTTGAACATCATCTTCTGGCTGAGCCTCCTCGTCTCGATCCCGCTGAACGGCGTCAACCGCCTCTACGGCTATGCAGCACTCCTCGGCGTGCTGCTCCTCGCCGCCTTCGGCGGCACCGTCCTGCTGATCACACGAGGACAGCGGCACGCTGACAGCTGGCTACGCAAGGTCGCCGATCACGTCCCGTTCATTTCCGCCGACAAGGTCTCATCGCTCCTGCAGCACCTTGCAGACCGCCTCAACATCCTGTTCTCGAACCGAAAGCTGCTCGGTCGGGCCATGCTCTGGGCTGCCGCCAACTGGCTGCTCGACGCTGGATGCCTCTGGGTGATCCTGATCGCCTTCGGCCACACGGTCATGCCGATCGACCTGTTGGTGGCTTACGGGCTGGCCAACATCCTCGCGGCGATCCCGATCACACCCGGTGGGCTCGGCGTCGTAGAGCTCACGCTGAGTGGGGCGCTGACTGGTTTCGGCGTCCCCGCTTCGATCGCCTACCTTGCCGTGATCGGCTGGCGCCTCGTGAACTTCTGGCTCCCGATTCCACTCGGTGGGCTGTCCTACCTGTCACTTCGGGTCTCGTCGCGCCGACGACGGATCGGCGAGCTCGGCTCGGCGAGCTAGCCGTCCCGACGAGCCGACTCGACGAGGGCGATCTGCTTGAGCGCGGCCTGCACGCTCATCCCTGAGCTCGGATCAAGCCGGCGCCAGCGACGATCGGGACCCAGCAGCCAGGTGTTGGTCTCATCGGCGAAGGTCAGCTCCATGATCTCGACCAGCCGCGCTCTCAGCGCCGGATCATCGATCGGGACCGCAGCTTCGATCCGCCGATCGAGGTTGCGCTCCATCATGTCGGCGGAGCCGATCAAGACCTCGACATCGGCAAGATCGCCGTCGCCGAAGCAGTAGATACGGGAGTGCTCGAGGAACTCGCCCACGATCGAGCGGACGGCGATGTTCTCCGACAGCCCAGGGATGCCAGGGCGGAGGCAGCACATGCCGCGGATCGCCAGATCGATGGGTACCCCAGCCTGGCTCGCACGGTAGAGCGCATCGATCGTGATGGGATCAGTCAGGCCATTGGCCTTGAGCCGGATTCGACCCCCAGGACCAAGCGCCCGCTGGGCGTCGATCCGTTCGATGAGCCCGGTGCGCAGGGTGCTCGGCGACACCAGCAGGCGACGATAGGAGCCCTGACGGGAGAAGCCGGTCAGGAAGTTGAACAGGTCCCCCACGTCAGCGGCGATGTCAGGGTCTGCGGTCAACAGGCCCACGTCCTCGTAGATCCGTGCCGTCTTCGAGTTGTAGTTCCCGGTCCCGATGTGGCAGTACCGACGGATCTCGTCACCCTCTCTGCGCAGGACGAGGGCCGTCTTCGAGTGCGTCTTGAACCCCATCACCCCGTAGACGACATGTACCCCGGCATCTTCGAGCGTCTTGGCCCAGCTGATGTTGGCTTCCTCGTCGAAGCGAGCTTTGAGCTCCACGAGGGCAGCCACCTGCTTGCCGTCACCAGCGGCTCGGATCAGCGAGGCAACGATCGGGCTGTCACCCGAGGTGCGATACAGCGTCTGCTTGATCCCGAGGACATCAGGGTCAGCTGCTGCCTGCGCGACAAACGCCTCCACTGACTTGGAGAACGACTCGTAGGGGTGATGCACCAGGATGTCTCGTCGGCGAAGGATCTCGAAGAGGTCGGCGGTCTCGCCGTCTGGGACACGCAACGACGCCGGCAGGACAGGCTTCCACTCCTCAGCGTGCAGATCAGGCCGATCAAGACCGTGGAGCGACCACAGCCCACCAAGACCAAGTGGTGCGTCGGTGACGTAGATGCTGCTTGGCCCAAGGTCGAGCTCGGAGGCGAGCAGGTCAACGATCTCTGGCAGCGCTCCCTCGGTGACCTCAAGGCGCACGGCTCGACCGAACCGACGACGGCGAAGCTCCACTTCGAGGGCGACGAGGAGGTCATCAGCCTCCTCCTCCTCGAGCATGAGGTCGGCGTTCCGGGTCACCCGGAAGGGCTCATGGTGACCGACCCGCATGCCAGGGAACAGGCGATCGAGGTGCGCTGCGATGACGACCTCGAGAGCGATGAACCGCTCACCATCAGGCATCACGACGAACCGCGGCAGGATCGGAGGCACCTTGACCCTGGCGATGCGAACCTCCCCGGTCACAGGGTCCTCGACCTGGACGGCGAGGTTCAGCGAGAGGTTCGAGATGTTCGGGAAGGGATGTCCTGGGTCCACCGAGAGCGGCGTGAGGACTGGGAAGACCTGTCGTTCGAAAACGTCGTCGAGGAACTGCCGGTCATCCTCATCGAGCTCGTCGAAGCTCGAGAAGTGAATCCCGGCCTCGGCGAGCGCTGGCAAGAGGAGCTCGAGGACGATCTGGTCCTGGCGGTGAACGATCTCGAGCACTCGCTCTCTGATGACCGCCAGCTGCTCGGCGGGCCGAAGACCATCGATCGATCGGGAGCGAACGTTGCCGACCACCTGGTCCTCAAGGCCCGCGACCCGCACCTGGAAGAACTCATCGAGCAGCTCAGAGAAGATGGCAACGAACTTCACCCGCTCAAGGAGCGCCAACCTGGGGTCCTCGGCGAGGTCGAGGAGGCGAGAGCCGAAGTCGAGCCGAGAGAGCTCACGGTTCGAGAAGCGTTCAGATCCGAACGCCTCGACCGGATCCTGCTCGGTCGGGTTCTCGGGCTGGTGGTCGCTGGGTGCGGTGGTGGTCATCAAGAGGCTCCAACGTGGATCCTACCGGCGAAGGTACGCTTCGCCTGTGGCGACCACCAGCACGACAGCAGCCCAGGGGCGTGCGTGGCGACTTCCACCCCTCGAAGGGGTTCCAAAGCCCCGCCGCAGGACAGAGCTCGGGCTCTTGCTCTTCGTCTGGGCGCTCATCGGGCTGCTCTACCTGTTGGCGTCGCTCGGGACAAAGGGCCACCTTCCGGCCCACACGGTGAGCTTCCTCGGCGCGCTCCTCGGTCTCACCATCGGGGTGCACCTCGCCAACCGATGGCTCGTCCCCTTCTCGAACCCGATCTTGCTGCCTCTCGTCGCACTTCTAAACGGCATCGGCTACGTGGAGATTGTCAGGTGGAACCCCCCTGCGGCCCAGCAGCAGGCCACCTGGACGTTGCTCGGTGGCGTGCTCTACGTGCTCACCCTGCTGATCGTCCAGCGGACGAGGGATCTAGATCGCTATCGCTACGTCCTGCTCCTCGCTGCAGTGATCTTGATGCTCGCTCCGCTCTTCCCCGTCGTGGGCACCTCGATCAACGGGGCTCGGCTCTGGGTGCACTTCGGCACTGCCTTCCAGTTCCAGCCGGTCGAGATCGCGAAGATCCTCCTGGCGATCTTCTTCGCCTCCTACTTCGCAGACAAGAAGGAGCTGCTGACGATCCCGTCAGCTCGTATCGGCAATCGTCTGATCGTCGACCCGAGACCTCTGATTCCCATCTTGCTTGCATGGGGTTTCGCGTTGATGATCCTCGGCGCAGAGAACGACATCGGCTTCGCCATGTTGATCTTCACCATCTTCATCGCCCTGCTGTGGGTCGCCACGGGACGCTTGACCTACCTCGTCGTCGGTGTCGGCCTCTTCGCCGCCGGTGCGTACCTGGCGGCACAGTTCTTCACCCAGGTGCACGCGCGAGTGAGCATCTGGCTCGACCCGTGGGCACAGGCACAGGGCCGTGGTCTCCAGCTCGTCCAGGGCTGGTACTCGATGGCCTCAGGCGGTATCGGCGGCACGGGGCTCGGTCTCGGTCATGCAGGCTCCTACATCCCCTTCTTGACCACCGACATGATCTACGCCGCAGTCACCGAAGAGATGGGCTTCGTGGGGGCGGGCATTCTCGTGATCGCCTTCGCCCTGCTGGTCGGTGCTGGCTTCCACATCGCGCAGCGCTGCCGGACAGATTTCTCGCGCTTGGCTGCCACCGCGCTCACCTTGGTGCTCGGCTTCCAAGCCTTCTTCATCTTCGCTGGCGTACTGCGCGTCCTGCCGTTCACGGGCATCACGCTGCCCTTCGTTGCCCGAGGAGGCTCATCGCTCGTGGCCAACTACGTCCTGATCGCGCTGCTGCTCCGGATCTCCAACGACCAAGGCCCCGACTGGGATGATGAAGGTGTCGTCGAGGCCGGTGACGCCACGGTCCGCTCCAGCTAGTCGACGACCGCAGCGCTTAAGGATCACTCGTCGACTTCGAAGAGCTCCTCGGCCACCAAGATCGGTGCTTGGACCATCTGTCGGAGGCAGACGACAAGGCCATCAGATGGTCGACACGCCACGACCTCTCGGCCCCTCGGTCCCATCGTGTCGATCTCGGCCAGCAGGATGCCGCCCTCTCTCGCGGTGATCCGCAAGGCGATCACCTCGACTCCAGAACGCACCAGGAGCTCGGCGAGCAGCTCGTGCGTCGACGGGCGCTGACCCCGCGAGCGCTCTCGGGCATGCACCAGGGCTGCACCCTCGGCAAGTCCGATCGGGAACTCGAGCGATCGATACGGCGGCTCCGACTCGGAGAGATGCACCTCGGCGTGGACGAGCGGCAATGGGACGATCACGTCCACGACCTCGACCACCTTGAAGGCGGAGAAGGACTGTGGCTCCTCTGGCGTCTCGTCAGCCACCACGTCGAGCCTCCACCGAGAGCACAAGGCCGACCGCCACGAAGAAGACCAGCGCCGCTGAACCGCCGTAGCTCATGAAGGGCAGCGGGATCCCTGTCACCGGCATGATTCCCATCGTCATGCCTGCATTCTGGAACACGCTGAAGGTGAAGAACGCAAACACCCCGGCGCAAAGCACCCGGCCGAGCGCGTCCTTGGCAGTGATCGAGGCCCGAAGGATCCGGTAGCCGATGAACCCGAGTGCGCCGAGCAGGACTGTCGACCCGATGAAGCCGAGCTGCTCGCCAACCGCAGTGAAGATGAAGTCGGTCTGCTGCTCAGGCACGTAGCCAAGGTTGGTCTGGGCACCGTGACCGATGCCCGCCCCCCAGATGCCGCCAGAACCGATGGCGATCTTGGCCTGCTTGACGTTGTAGATCACTCCTTGGAGCTGCGGATTGGTCGAGTTCTGGTTCAAGAAGCTCGTCAGCCGATGGATCTGGTACGCCGAGAGGAACCCGCCCTCCACCGCCACCACCATCACCAGTACCGCGGCGGCAAGCAGCAGGAGGAGGAGTCGACCCGGAATGCCTGCAACAGCGAGCATCACGAGCAGGACGATGGCGAGGATGATGCAGGTCCCGAGGTCAGGTTGCAGGAGGAT
>CAITOG010000043.1 GCA_903893955.1 uncultured Actinomycetes bacterium | reverse complement strand
CTCGAACGGGGTCGAGTACGACCTGCTGCGTCCGAAGCGATTCCGGTAGCGCACGTCGATCTTCTTGGTGCCGGAGCCGAACAGCACCATCTTGCGGTCCTTCGCTCGAAGATCGCTCCACGCAGTCTCCACGTCGAAGCCGCCCGCCTCAGCGATCCCAGCGAGCAGCGCCTCGAAGTAGGCACTCCTCGACCCTGCCCACGGCGCCACCGCTCCCTCAGACAGCGACAGCGTCGCATCGCTCACCACGAGTTCTGGGTCGACCTCGAAGCGAGTGCCGAGCCCCGCACACTCAGGGCAGGCGCCATAGGGAGAGTTGAACGAGAAGCTTCTCGGTACCGGCTCCTCGAAGCTGGTGCCGCAGTTCGTGCAGGCCAAATGCTCGCTGAAGGTCAGCGCCTCACCAAGAGCATTGCCGTCCTTGTCGACGACCTGGATCTCGGCGGTGCCCTGGGCGAGTCCGAGGGCCTGCTCCATCGACTCGGTGAGCCGCTGGCGGATCCCCTCTCGTCGGATGAGCCGATCGACGACCACCTCGATGGTGTGCTGCTCATAGCGAGCCAATGACACCTCAGCTCGATCGGCCAGCTCGACCATGTCGCCATCGACGCGCACTCGGGCGAAACCCTCTGCGGCCAGCTCGTCGAGCAGGCCTGCGTACTCCCCCTTGCGACCGCGAACGACCGGAGCCAACACGAGGAACCTGGCACCTTCGTCGAGATCGAGCACTCGATCGACGATCTGCTGCGGCGTCTGCCTCGCGACCGACCGGCCACACGTCGGACAGTGCGGCCGGCCGATCCGGGCGTAGAGCAACCGGAGGTAGTCGTAGACCTCGGTGATGGTCCCGACGGTGGATCGTGGATTTCGAGACGCCGACTTCTGGTCGATCGAGATTGCAGGGGACAGTCCTTCGATGAAGTCGACGTCCGGCTTGTCCATCTGACCGAGGAACTGGCGGGCATACGCAGAGAGGGACTCGACATAGCGTCGCTGCCCCTCGGCGTAGATGGTGTCGAACGCCAGCGAGGACTTTCCGGAACCAGACAGGCCGGTGAAGACGATGAGCTTCTCCCTCGGAAGATCAAGCGACACATCCTTGAGGTTGTGCTCGCGCGCCCCTCGGATGATGATTTTGTCGGCCACGTCGGGACCCTAGCGGAGCGATGTGCCGGCGTCGGCAGCCACCACGGGGTCCTGCCCTACTGCGGCTTGGAGCGCGTGCAGCTCGTCGCGCAGCATCGCCGCTTCTTCGAACCGCAGCTCATCGGCAGCCTTGAGCATCGCCGCTTCAAGCGCCGCCGCAGCGACTTGGGGATCGCCGTCTGCCACAACGAGCTCGGCGGCCGGGCTTGGTGCCACCGGCCTGCGAGTCGACGACGCTCCCCGACCTCGACGCTTGTCGCCCCCGCTGGCCGAGCGAAGTCGCCCGAGGATGTCGGTCACCGCCTTCGAGACGCCGACCGGGTCGATGCCCTTCTCCTGGTTGTACGCCATCTGCGCCGCGCGTCGACGCTGGGTCACCCCGATCGCAACCTCCATCGAGTCGGTCATGACATCGGCGTAGAGCACCGCTCGACCTCGGACGTTGCGCGCCGCCCGTCCCATCGTCTGGATCAACGCTGAACGTGAACGCAAGAACCCCTCCTTGTCTGCGTCGAGGATCACCACCAGGCTCACCTCGGGCAGATCGAGACCTTCCCTGAGCAGGTTGATCCCGACGAGCACGTCGAAGCGACCGAGTCGCAGGTCACGCAAGATCTCGATCCGCTCGATGGTGTCGATGTCGGAGTGCAGGTACTGGACCCGGATGCCCGCCTCGGTGAGGTAGTCGGTCAGGTCTTCGGCCATCTTCTTCGTCAGCGTGGTGATCAGCACCCTGCCGCCAAGCGCCACCTCGGAGCCGATCTCAGCCTTGAGGTCGTCGATCTGACCCTTGGTCGGTCGGATCTCGACGAGCGGATCGAGCAGGCCGGTCGGTCGGATCACCTGCTCGACGATCTGGTCCGACGTCTCGAGCTCGAAGGGCCCCGGGGTCGCTGACACGAAGATCGCCTGTGGAACGCACTCGAGGAACTCCTCAAATCGCAACGGTCGGTTGTCCTTGGCCGACGGGAGCCGGAAACCGTGCTCGACGAGGACGTCCTTTCGCGATCGATCCCCCGCGTACTGGCCATTGAGCTGCGGGACTGCCACGTGGCTCTCGTCGATCATGACCAGCAGATCGCGCGGGAAGAAGTCGATGAGCGTGTACGGCCGTTCGCCCGCCTCTCTGCCATCGAAATGACGGCTGTAGTTCTCGACGCCTGCGCAGACCCCGGTCTCGGCGAGCATCTCGAGGTCGTGCTCGGTTCGGGTTCGAAGTCGTTGCGCCTCGAGAAGCTTTCCCTCCGCCTCGAACTCCCCGAGTCGCTCTCGCAGCTCGATCTCGATCGCTGCGATGGCGCGCTGCATCGCCTCGTCGCCTGCGACATAGTGCGTGGCGGCGAAGACGATGACCTCCTGCTCGTCGCCCAGGATGTCGCCGGTCATGGTGTCGAACACCGAGATCCGCTCGATGTTGTCCCCGAACAGCTCGATACGAAGACCATGCTCCTCATAGGCTGGGTGCACCTCGACGGTGTCGCCCTTCGAGCGGAAGGTACCTCGGACCAGCGTCAGGTCATTTCGGCTGTACTGCAGGTCCACCAGCCGTCGCAACAGATCTCGCTGGTCGATCTCGTCGCCCACCCTGACGGCGAGGACACGGTCCTGGTACTCAATCGGATTGCCCAGCCCATAGATGCACGACACCGAGGCCACCACCACGACGTCTCGCCGAGTCAGCAGCGACGAGGTCGCAGCATGTCGAAGTCGGTCGATCTCGTCGTTGATCGACGAGTCCTTCTCGATGAAGGTGTCGCTTCGAACGATGTAGGCCTCGGGTTGGTAGTAGTCGTAGTACGAGACGAAGAATTCGACCCGGTTCTCCGGGAGCAGCTCCCTGAGCTCAGAGGCGAGCTGGGCGGCGAGGGACTTGTTCGGCTCGATGATCAGCGTGGGTCGCTGGGTCTTCTCGATGACCCAGGCCATGGTCGCGGTCTTGCCGCTGCCAGTGATGCCCTCGAGCGTCTGGAATCGCAGGCCGTCACCCACCCCCTCTGCGAGGGCGGCGATGGCTGCAGGCTGATCGCCTGCTGGCTGGAACGGAGAGACGACCTTGAACTCAGCCACGGCCTCAGCGTATCGGGCTTAGATCGAGTCCCGTCGTTCGCCTATCCAGGTCCAGAGGGCGTCGATCTCGCCATGGAGCTCGTCGAGGCCGCCTTCGTTGAGCACGATGTAGTCGGCCTCAGCGCGACGCTCCTCCCTCGTGATCTGCGCAGCGATTCGAGCTCGAGCGTCCTCGATCGGGAAGTCCCGGTACCTCACGAGGCGGTCGATGGCGATCTCCGTGTCGCAGTCCACCACGACGACGGCGTCGATCGTCATCGTCTCCCTGTGGATCGGCCGCAGCAGCGGGATAGCAAGGATGACGAGCGCATCGGTGTCCGACAGCGCCTGTTGCCGCTCGATCATCTCGATCCCGATCGCAGGGTGGGTGATGGCGTTCAGCGCCTCGAGGGCAGCTGGGTCTGAGAAGGCACGGTCAGCCAGCGCCTGACGGATGATCTGCCCATCAGGGCCGACGATCTCGCTGCCGAACCTCTCGATGAGCGGCTCGTACGCAGGGCCACCAGGCTCGACCACCTCACGGGCGACCACGTCGGCGTCGATCAGCCACGCGCCTCGTTCGACCAGCAGGTCGGCCACTGCCGACTTGCCCGACCCGATCCCCCCGGTCAGCCCGATGGCGTACATCTCAGGCCCGACGAGGTCCTCGGCACACGGCGAAGAGCACCAGGGTCGAGTCGTCGATGTCCTCGGTGACGAACCAGTCGTCGATGGTGATCCCCTTCGAGCCACCTGAGTCGCCTCGGGCGATGAGCCGATATGCGAGGGGCAGCAGCCGCGTATAGGCGGCGACGTACCAGGAGTGCGGGATCTTGTGGCGCAGGTCGAACACGTCCAGCTTGAGCAGCTTGGTCGCCCGAATCCGTCGAGCAGCGAAATCTGCCTTCACCCATGCAACTGCGTCGACGCCGCCAAGCCAGACATCGTCGAAGTACGCCTCGAGCAGACCACGAAGCTCGTCGCGCCCGAAGAGGTGGAGGTGGAAAGGGTTCTCGAAGTCAGCTGGCTCGTTCGGGGTCAGGATCAAGACCTGCCCGTCGTCGCGGACCACGCGAGCCATCTCGGCGACGTGGCGCGATGGATCGTCGAAGTGCTCGATGAGGTGCGACGAGCACACGGCGTCGAAGGATCCATCGTCGAAGCCGAGCGCGAGCGCGTTCATCTCGCGAACCTCAAGACCGTCTGGCCCGAATCGCTCGGTGGCGAACTCGACGGCGTCAGCTGAGTAGTCGACGCCGATGACGTGTCGACCAGGACCGACGAGGGTGACGGACTCAAAGCCCTGCCCGCAGCCGACGTCGAGGATCTGACCGCTTTCCAAGCGCTCTCGCATCGCCCGATAGCCAGCAGCGTGGAGGGTCAACAACGAGTCGGGCGTCACACCCTGCTGAGGGCGCTCCCCGGTCAATCGAGAGGCTTCAGCCATCGATGCGACCCTGTCGGATCACTCTGAGCACTCGACCTGAGGTGTTCGCCGTCACCTGCTTAGACTACAGGGGCCCTGCGGCGTCCCAAGGCTCGTCCTGAGCCATTCGTCTCCGTCGAAGCCGACCAGTACCACCTATGACCGTCCCCCCACTCACCAGCACCACCATCGAGCGCGAGCAGGGAGACGCTTCGACGCACGATCGACCCTCGAGGATGCTGGGTTGGCTGAGCTACCTCATGATCGGCGTGATCGCCTATCTCCCGGTGCTGCTCATCCGCCCCGGCGTGGCGACTCCCGACACCAAGACTTACCTGTACTTGAATCCGGCCAAGTTCCTGGGGCAGGTCACCTCGATGTGGGACCCAACCGTGGCCGCAGGAACGGTGACGCACGAGTACGTCGGCTACCTGCTCCCGATGGGCCCCTTTTTCCTGCTCACCCACTGGCTCGGTGTCCATCTGTGGGTGGCACAGCGCCTCTGGCTGGGCAGCATCCTCTTCG
>CAITOG010000042.1 GCA_903893955.1 uncultured Actinomycetes bacterium | reverse complement strand
GACGATGAGGCGAAGGCGGCGCACCTCCCCGGGATCGCCGCTGGTGAGACGATCGCGACGCTGGCTCTCACCGAGCCCTCTGGCCGGTGGGACCTCGAGTCCATCGAGCTGCCGGCGACAAAGAGCGGTGATGGATGGGTCCTCAATGGGACGAAGCGTTACGTCCTCGATGGCCACGTGGCCAACCTGATCCTGGTCGCCGCACGAACTGACGCCGGCCTGAGCCTCTTCGCCGTCGAAGGCGATGCCCCGGGGCTCACCCGAGTCTCGCTGTCCACCATGGACCAGACCCGCAAGCAGGCAGAGCTGACCTTCGAGAACACACCGGCGACCCTGATCGGCACCGACGGTGGCGCTGCAGCCGGTCTCACAAAGACGCTGCAGCTGGCGGCAGTCGCTCTGGCTGCGGAGCAGGTCGGGGGAGCCCAGCGCTGTCTCGAGAGCTCGGTCGACTATGCGAAGAGCCGGATCCAGTTCGGTCGCCCTATCGGTTCGTTCCAGGCCATCAAGCACAAGTGCGCCGACATCCTGCTCGAGGTCGAGTCGGCGAAGTCTGCCGCTTACTACGCCGGATGGGCGGCGGCTGAGGACAACGACGAGTTGCCGGTCGTGGCCAGCCTGGCGAAGTCCTATTGCTCAGATGCGTACTTCCACGCTGCGGGTGAGAACATCCAGATCCACGGTGGGATCGGGTTCACCTGGGAGCACCCAGCGCACCTCTACTTCAAGCGGGCAAAGTCGTCCGAGCTCTTGCTCGGCGACCCCGCCTACCATCGCGAGATCCTCGCCACCGAGCTCGGCATCTAGAACTGCCCAGCGTCGCTATGGCGCTCGAGCGCAGGGAGATCGAAGGGAACGCAGGCCCCATCGGGCTCGAGGTGGCGACGCCTCCTTCCGGCGTGGCCGCGGGCCAGCTGATCGTCCTGTGCCATGGCCTGCCGCTCAGTCGTGGTGGTGGCCGGCTGGCAAGTCGGTTGCTGCCTGAGCTCGCGGAGCGCATCGCAGGCGAGACCGGCTGGACAGCTGTCGTGCCCTCGCTGCGCGGCGTGGGCGATACGCCTGGCACCTTCTCGGCCCAGGGCTGGCGAGACGACCTCACCGCGGTCCTTGACTCGGCACTCCCCGGGTTCAGCGGTGCCTCGCTCGCGGGCTTCGGCTTTGGCGGCTCGCTCTCACTCTCGGTGGCGGCCGCTGACGAGCGGATCCGCGGCGTGGTGACGATGGCAACACCGGCCGATCTCACAGGGTGGTGTGGTCCCGCGGACCTGTTCGCTGCTGCCTGTGCGAGTGCCGGGGTCGTCGGCGACCAGCCTCTCGAGGCACCAGACGACCTGCTCCGAGGCGTCCTCGAACTCGATCCCCTCGGGTCGATCGCACAGATCCCGCCTCGGCACCTGATGATCGTCCACGGTGCTGTCGACACGGTGGTGCCGGCTACCGCTGCGAGGCAGCTGCTCGATGCGGCAGGTGGTCGGGCCGAGCTGCGGATCATCCAGGGTGGTGGCCACTGGCTCCGAGCCGACCCGCGCATGGTGGCGACCATCCTCGGATGGCTTGATCGACGTCGCTAGGCGTCGATCGTCCGATCGATGGCATCACGCAGCTCAGCTGCTGCTCTCCTCGGATCAGTTGCCTCGGTGAGTGCCCTGACGACGACGAAGTGCTCGAGTCCGGCGGCGACAAGTGAGGGGATGGTCTCGGCGCTGACGCCGCCCGTGACGAAGACCGGGACCTCAGCCAGCCTGGTCGCGCTGACGGCATAGCCACGACCGGTTCCGGCCCTTCCCGGCTTCGTCGGGGTTGCCTCGATGGGCCCGGCGGAGAGGTAGGTGGCACTCGTCGTCATGCCGACCTCAAGCTCATGCGGGGCATGAGTCGACAGTCCGACGATGGCATCAGGACCCAAGATCTGACGGCACAGCGAGACGGGCGCGTCGTCTTGTCCGACATGAACGCCGCTGCAGCCGAGCTCGAGCGCAAGATCTGGTCGGTCGTTGAGGATGAACGGGACGTCGACGTCTTCGCAGATCGCGTTGAGAACGCGTGCTGCCGACAGGATCGTGGCTGCGTCAGCGTGCTTCTCGCGCAATTGCACGATATCGACGCCACCTGCGATCGCCTCGGCGACGAAGGTCGGCAGGTCGTCTCGAAGCGGGGTGCACAGGTACAGGCGTCGCAGAGCGAGCGGGTTGGTCACCGAGCCTGCTTCTTCTTCATCGAGGCCTTGAACGCTCGCACAGCCTCGAGGCTCGCCTGATCGGTGATGTCAGCGATCGAGCGTGTGGCACCGGGCTCCGAGTAGGGGGCCGAGACCTCTTCCCATCCGGGCACCTCGAGGCCGCGCTGTTTGCCGAGGAGAGCGATAAAGATCTTCGCTTTCATGTCCCCGAATCCGGGCAGTGCCTTCATCCGGCGAAACAGCTCTGCTCCTGAGCTGGCAGACATCCAGATGGCGGCAGCGTCGCCGCCGTACTGGTCAGCAACGATCGCGCAGACGTCGTGGCACCGACGCGCCATCGAGCTCGGGAAGCGGTGGAGTGCAGGCGGTGCTGCGAAGACGGTGGCGAGGTGCTCAGGGTCGAGTGCCGCGATGGAGGCCGCGTCGAGTGGCTGACCGAGCCTGCGCTCAAGCTCCGCTGGTGCCTTGAATGCACGCTCAAGCGGCACCTGCTGATCGAGCACCATGCCGAGCAGCAAGGCCAGGGGGCTCGACGAGAGCAGTTCGTCAGCAGGTTGATCACCGGTGAGCCAGAGCATCATGGTCGCAATCGTAGGGCTCGCTCTCCTGGCCCACAGTCCGAGGTGTCATCGATCGAGCGGTCGAGGGTGCACAATGGGGCCATGCAGATCCCGGCGAAAGCTGATTACGGCGTGCGGGCGCTTCTGATCCTCGCTTCCAGCGGCGAGCCCCGGACCGCCGAGGCGCTCGCTGGCGAGCAGGGGCTGCCACCTCGCTTCCTCGGAGCCATCATGAACGACCTGCGAAGGTCGGGACTGGTCGCCTCGCAGCGAGGGGCCGAGGGCGGGTATCGGCTGGCGCGTCCTGCGAACCAGATCTCGATCGCCGAGGTGCTACGAGCCCTCGCTGGCCCGCTCGCAGAGGTGCGGGGTCTTCGGCCTGAGGACACCACCTATGACGGCGCCGCCGCCAACCTGCAGGAGGTCTGGGTGGCGGTGAGGGCTGCGCTTCGTGGCGTCCTCGACAACGTGACGCTGGCTGACGTGGTGGCTGGCAAACTCCCCAAGCACGTGACCGACATGACCAGCGATCCGCAGGCGTGGCTGCCTCGGTGATCACGATCTACACCGATGGCTCATGCCTCGGGAACCCAGGACCAGGCGGGTGGGGTTGGGCCGTGCCGGACGGAGCACAGGCTGCAGGCGCAGACCCGATGACCACGAACCAGCGGATGGAGATCACCGCCGCGCTTGAGGCCATCAAGGCGCACCCGACCGGCGACCTCGAGATCGTCAGCGATTCGACCTACGTG
>CAITOG010000041.1 GCA_903893955.1 uncultured Actinomycetes bacterium | reverse complement strand
TCCTCGGCATCGAGGCTCCCGGATCCGACTGCGGTCGGCGAGTCGGTCGCCGGGGGATCCTGGCTGGTCAATACCTGTCATCTCTGGGCCGAAGACGGCGCCGGGATGGCGAAGCTGGCGCTCGGATGGCGGCCCGGGATGACGGAGTACCCAGCCCCGTCCCTGGTGGAGATCAGGCGGCGCATCAGCACGCAGGACGACAGCAGCGTCGACTGACTCGAGACAAGGTGCACTCCGTCGCCCGTCCGGAGCCGAAGCTCACGGACGGGCGCCCGGAGTACCTGGCCCCCCCTGCCAGTGGCAGGAACCTAACGCCCCAAGAACGTCCTCGCAAGGCGGGGGACGGACTGCTGCGACACTTCGCCTAGGTTCGTCTCAGACCCCGTCGACGGGGCCTTCGACGAGAGGAACAGCGATGGTGCGACGGATGCTCGGTGACGGTCTTGAGGTGTCTGCCCTCGGGCTTGGCTGCATGGGGATGAGCGACTTCTACGCCGACCGCGATGAGGGTGAAGCCATCGCGACCATTCACGAGGCGCTCGATCGAGGGGTGAACCTCTTGGACACTGCCGACATGTACGGACCCTTCACGAACGAGCGGCTCGTCGGCCAGGCGATCCAGGATCGGCGTGATGAGGTCATCATCGCCACCAAGTTCGGGAACGTGCGCGATGAGTCGGGCGCGTTCCTCGGCATCTCTGGGCGACCTGAGTACGTCGTGGCATGCTGCGATGCCTCGCTCCAGCGCCTCGGCGTCGAGGTCATCGATCTCTACTACCAGCACCGCGTCGATCGCACGGTCCCGATCGAGGAGACCATCGGAGCGATGGCCGACCTGGTCAGAGCGGGCAAGGTTCGCCATCTCGGCATGTCGGAGGCGTCCATCGCCACGTTGGAGCGCGCTGTGGCGGTCCACCCCATCGCAGCACTGCAGACCGAGTATTCACTGTTCTCGCGCGACCCAGAGGGTGGCCTGCCCGAGGCGTGCCGACGCCTCGGTGTTGGCTTCGTCCCCTACAGCCCGCTGGGCCGTGGACTGCTCACTGGGGCGATCACGTCGCTCGATGCTTTGGCGAGCGATGACTGGCGACGTGGGATGCCCCGCTTTGCACCAGAGAACCTCGATGCGAACGTGGCACTGGCTGCGAGCGTGGCGGAGATCGCAGCCGAGCTCGGGGCTACTTCGGCGCAGGTGGCGCTGGCATGGGTTCTCGCGCAGGGCGATGATGTCGTCCCGATCCCAGGGACGAAACGTCGGCGCTACCTCGAGGAGAACCTTGGAGCGCTCGACGTCGTGCTCGATGCAGCGGCGCTGGCACGTCTGGATGCGGCGGTGCCACGCGGGTCGGCCGCCGGCGAGCGGTATCCGGCGCCCACGATGGCGCACCTCGACGGCTGAGCGCTCATCCAAGCGCCGCGCGCTGGGCGTCCGTGATCGGCGCGAGTCGACCATCCTCGAGCCACAGCACCTGATCGAAGCCTGTCGTCAAGGCGATCTCGTGGGTGACAAGCACCACGCTCGCACTCCCCGCAGCAGCGCGGCAGGAGGCGAGGACAGCGGCCGCCTGGACATCGTCGAGGCCTGCGGTGGGCTCGTCGAGCACGAGCACCTCAGGTTTGCGGAGCAGGGTGCGTGCGAGGGCAAGGCGACGCTGCTGGCCGCCCGAGAGCGTCGCTCCATCTTCTGCGATGCGCTGCTCGAGAGGGTCGCGTGTGTCGCAGAGGTCCTGGAGCTCGCACCGTCGGAGGACCTCGAGCAAGGTCTCGTCGTCTGCAGAGGGGTCACCGAGCCGGAGGCAGTCGCGCAGCGTGCCGCCGAAGAGGCTCGGCGACTGGTCCAGCATGGCGACCCGGCGTCGGACGGCGTCGCCGGACGCATGCCGGGCGTCGATGCCGTTGAGCGCGAACTCTCCAGCATCGAGCTCGATGAATCGGAGGAGGAGCCGACACAGTGTCGACTTGCCGGCACCGCTCGATCCGAGGACGGCGAGCGAGCTGCCAGGCGGGATGTCCAAGTCGATGACGTCGAGCACCGGAGGGCCGCCCGGCCGAGCTGGAGCCCTGACGCCCTCGAGGCGGAGGTGGAGCGGAGCATCGGGAATGTCGAGCGGTACGTCGATCTCGTCCACGGGGAGTGGGATCTCCTCGAGCCACTCGAGCCGACGGCCTGAGGTTGCGACCTCAGGTGCTCGGAGAGCGGCTGCGAGGAGCCCCCCCAGAGGCTCTTGGCCGGCGACAGCGACGAGCACGATGGCCGCGACCTCGCCCGTGGTCAGGCTTCCGGTGCGATGGGCGTTCGCGGCGAGCAGTGCGGTGACGAGGACACCGGCACCACCAAGTATGCCCAGCAGCGCCGTGCCAATGCCCCGCAGATCGTCTCGTCGTCGAGCGACCTGACGCCGGCGATCCTCAGCGTGCTCGAGTGCACGTGTCGCTTCGGGGAGAGCACCAGCCATCACGAGGTCGGTGAGGCCAAGGATCAGGTCGACGCTGCGGCCAGCCACCTCGCCACGTGCCGCGACACCCTTCTCCTCTTGTCGAGCAGCCGCTCGGCCGAGCCCGATCGCTAGGAGCGCGCTCAACGCCAGGACTGCCAACAAGACGCCGGCGGCGAGGGGAAGGAATGGCGTGATCACGATCGCTGCCACCACACCGGTGACGAGGGTGGTGAGGACGGGCATGGCGATGCGAACGTAGAGATCTTGGAGAGCGTCGACATCCTCGATGGTGCGGTCGAGGATGTCGCCGCTCGAGAGGAAGGCGGTACCGGCAGGAGCCCGTAGGGCGAGGGTGTCGAAGAGCCACGTCCGCCACCTGACCATCGAGGCGAGGGCAATCCGATGGGCGCTGAGGCGCTCTTGGAGTCGGAGTGGTGATCTGAGGAACGCCACGAGCTCGATGAGGATCAGGAGCCCGCCGAGCGCAACCAGACCTCCTCCACCTGCGGCCTTTGCAATCAGGAGTCCAGAGCCGCCGAGCAGGAGGATCGAGGTGAGTGCGGCCAGCACGGCCAGCACCACCGCACGAACGACCTGACGGCGCGACGGTGCGGCGCGGCGCCACCAACGACGAAGCGGGCGGCTCGTCATCGACTGAGCCGTCCTTTGGTGAGGTGCCAACGCCGTGCATCGTCGCCGAGCAACGACGGACGATGTCCGACTTCGACGACGGTCCGGCCGCTGAGCCACGGTGTGATCTGCTCTCCGAGCATTCGGGCGGTCAATGGGTCGAGGTGGGAGGTCGCTTCGTCTAAGAGGACGAGCTGCCTGCCCTGCAGTAGCACCCGCGCGAGCCCGATCCTCTGGCGTTCGCCGGAGCTGAGTGATCGTCCTTCCTCGGCGAGCTGCGCATCAAGGCCGTCTGCGATGAGATGCGAGAGCCCGACCGCGGCGAGAACATCAATGATCTCCCCATCTCTTTCGTGCGATCCTGATCCGAGCAGGAGGTTATGACGAACGGTTCCCTTGAAGATGTGCGGACGCTGCGGAGCGAGCGAGATCGACGCCCGCCGAGACGCCAGCTCAACGAAGTCGCAGCTCTCACCACCGAGCAGCAGCCGGCCTGAGCGAGGCGTGACGAAGCCACAGAGGACGGCGAGGAGGGTGGACTTGCCTGAGCCCGATGCTCCGGTGATGACGATCTGCTCGCCGGGGGAGAGGGTGAGGTCGATGTCGTGGAGCACCGTTGCATCGCTTGACGGCCATGCCACGCTCATCTCACTCAGGCGCAGCGGGAGGAGGGGGGCGCTCGAACGCGTGTCCTGGTCCATGCGTCCAGGCGGCATGGCGTCGAGCAGGGCATAGACGCTCGCTGCAGCTGCTCGCCCTTCGGTGGATGCGTGGAACTCCTGGCCTGCTCGGCGCAGCGGCAGGAACACCTCGGGGACCAACAGGATCACCGCCAGCGCTGTCGCAACGCTCAGGCCGTGATGGAGGAGTCGCAGTCCGGCGAGCATCGCGACCAGACCCACGCCGACGCCTGCGAGGAACTCGAGCGCTGCACCCGAGGAGAGTGATGCCCGAAGGGTCTGGTCGATGCTCGCTGCGACGGATGCCGCCGCCGCCTCGATCTCGTCGTGCCCACGGTCTACTCTGCCCAGGCTGCGCAGCGTCGTGAGGCCGCGCAACAGCTCGAGCGTCCGCGTCGAGAGCGATTGGAGCCGTCGCCACTCACGATCTGCTGAGCGTTGCGCTCGCTTGCCGAGCGACGCCATCGCAAACGGCACGACAGCGACGAGGCCAAGAGCGATGAGCGCCGAGGGCCAATCCTCGAACGCGAGCACGATGAGGATGATCGGTGGCGCAGCAGCAGCGACGACGGCGGCAGGGAGGTAGCGGCTGAAGTACGGCTCAAGCGCTCGGAGCCCACGGGTCAAGGTCAAGACGACAGCCCCAGTCCGGCGATGTGCAACGCCAGCTGGACCTTCGGCTTCGATGGCGCTGAGCAGTCGGCGGCGCAGCTCAGTGGTGACGGCCACGCCGGCCCTGCCGCCGGTGGCCTCTGCCAGACCTGCTGCGACGCTTCGCATCACCAGCGCCCCAGCGAAGGTGCAGATCGCTGCCTTCGGGACGCCAGCGTGCGACCCCATCGCCCACGAGATGATCTGGGCGAGAGCGAGCACCTGGACGACCACCGCAGCGGTCATCACCACACCGAGCGCGATCGCCACCATCACGGCCCGACGGGCGACGGTGAGGTCGCCGATCAGCCGCCGATCGGTGCCTCGTGGCGGACCGTCGACCACCTTCGGATCCTCTCCGATGTTGCTCACGGTCGGTGGCCCACTCGATGGCTGGTCTGGCGACCTCATCGGAGGTCTTCGCCGATGCACGAGCGAGCGCTGAAGCGATCGAAGCTGGCGTCGTCATCGAGGACGGCGAGGCTGCGTCGGCCAGACCCGTCGCGTCCAACCACGACGCTGCGTGACGCCTCGCCCTCGAAGAACGCAGTGCTCGACTCGATTGTCAGGTTTCCTCCGGGCTCGAAGGCGCCGCAGGCCACAGCGCTCGTCGCAGCCTCAGCCTCGGCGTCGAGATCGGCAAGGAGCATGCCGTTCGACGAGGGCTCGGTCGACCAGATGCCGAGCCCCGGCTTGGTGAGCAATCCGCTCACGGTGGTCACGAGGCCTCGAGCACCCGGCCGAGAGCGCAGTGCACGAGCCATCGCCACGTGGGAGTCGAGCACGTAGTTGTTGAACGGGCCACCGGCGAACGTCATGCCGCCGGTCAGCGTCGGCGCGGGGTCGAGCGCGAGGCCGAGCGCGTGTGCCTGCATCATGACTGCGACAGGGAAGCACGAGTAGAGGTCAATGAGCTCGATGTCGCGAAGCTCCATGCCGAGGTGCTCGCGGGCGCGGCGACCAAGGACTTCCATCGCTGGCCACCGGCCGAGCTCGTCTCGACGGATGACGGGCAGCGAATGGGTCGACTCGAGCGCGACCAGTGGGTGGAGCGCCGCAGAGGGTTCCAATCGAAGCTCCCGTGCTGCCTCCTCGGAGCACAGGAGGAGCGCCGACGCGTCGTCGAGGTTCCACTGGCTGCAGTGCCACTTCAAGTAGGGCGCGGCCATCAGCCGGTTCTCGGGGCTTGGGGTGGCGAGGAAGTCGCTGTCTCGGGGGGCCTCGAACGCTTGGGTGCCTGCTGCAGCGGCGACTCGGCTCATCGATGCCCACAGGGTGCTCACTGCCTCGGCGCTCAGAGCGTCGCCTCGGCCGATTTTGTGGTCGAACGCACGCTGGAGCAGCGCATAGGAGCGGACAGCCGGGAAGGCGATGCCGGCGTCGATCTCGAGCTGGTCGACGAAGTCGTGTGGTCGCTCCAATCTGAGATCCGGGACGCCATCGAGGTCGACGTAGCCGCCGTCAGTTGACCATCGCCGCGACTCCCCGCCGACGACCAAGACGATCGCTGCGTCACCTCGCGTGATCATCTCCATCGCGGCCGAGATGAGACCTTGCTGCGAAACCCCGAGGTCGCCGAGCACGCTGTGAGCCTGCGGTGAACCAAGGCGACGAGCGATCTCTCGACCAGGGTCGCGATAGGGCCACGATCCCTGCGGAACGATGACGGCGTCGAGGGGAAGGTTCGTGTCAGGGCGTGCGCCACTCTCACCCAAGGCCCGCTCGGCCGCGAGGACCATGAGGTCGATCGCCTCGGCGGGCTCCCGGGCGCCACCCACACCGATAAGGACAGGGCGGTTCATCGCGCGGGCGCTCCGAGGTCATCGAGATGAGGGAGGAGGCGAGCGTCACCTTCAAGCCAGTCTCGCAGCGCTCGCGTCGCCCTCACGTCGTCCTCGTTGTAATCGAGGAGCCGTTGCAAGGAGGCGTGGTCGCCATCACGGGCGAGCTCGTACCAGCCGATCGACGCCTCACCGCTCGGATCCTCGTCTCGCCAGGAGAAGCCAGCCCGAGTCGCGAGAACCTTGAGGCCGAGAGGTCCTTCGGTCATGATCTGATCCTTGACGACCTCGTGCAGATCGACCCACTCGTCTGAGGCGAAGAATCGGTCGAGCTGACGCTCCGTCGGGAGGCCGTCGCCGCCGATTCTCGCGGCACGACGCATCTGACCCTCTTCCGCTGCACGCCAGAAGCAGTAGGCACGAAAGGTGCCACCTTGTCGACGGACCTCGGTGCGCAGGGTGATGAGCCAGTCCCAGAACCCCCCGAAGATCCGAGCTTCGTCGGCCTCGTCGAGCGAACCGAACTCGGCGAACGAACGGTAGCCATCATCGATGCCCTCGAACGTGTCCCTGCTGGTCACGAGCGCTCCCCAGAGGTATGTCGCGGCCCCGTAGCTCTCCATGTCGACGTCGACCTCGACGTC
>CAITOG010000040.1 GCA_903893955.1 uncultured Actinomycetes bacterium | reverse complement strand
TGATCCCTTGGAGGACGTTGCGCGCCATCTTGCCTGGTGCGGCATTGAGTGCCTTCGACGACGCCAAGAATGCAGCCCGATCCTTCCAGTTCCACTCCCACTCCCTCTTCTGGAGGAACTGGAACGAGCCAGGGAAGGTGTCGGTGTTGAGCGTGGTCTCGATCTGGAAGATCTTGACCCCGGCATCCTTGATCAGGCGACCCATGCGCCAGTTGGCGGTGTGGAGCTCAGACGATGGCGCGTGCATGAAGGACTTCGAGTGCCGCATGGTTGCCGGGTTGTGGTGGTGACGGAGGCTCTTGTAGCTCGACAGGCCGGTGGCGACCGACTTGTGACCACCGTCCATGGCCACGAGGTTGATGTTGACGTACACCAGCAGATCGCTCTCGGCGGCCCGCTTGTTGATCTCGACGTCCTCCCCGTGGTCGGTCACGCCCAGGTGCACCAGGTTCGACGGGTCCTCGGCATCGTGCTGGAGCAGCAGCCCGTGAGGAGCGAAGGCGTCGTAGACCCGGTCGCCGAGCGCGTGCCGCAACTCCGGTTCGGTCATACGGCGGTGGAGTGCGAGCGCCGCGATCAGGACGACATCATCGACGCCAGCTGCAGCCGCTTGGTCCAAGACGGCCTCGATGACCATCTGGCGGATGTCGGGTGCCTCCATTGGCGGGAGGGGCAGGGAGATGTCATCGAAGCAGATCGTCAGGGTCATGCCGGGTCGCAGCAGGGCCGAGAGCGGCTCCGAGTCCCCTGTGGGGTGCTCGAGGGCACGACGGATGGCGCCTTCGGGGTCTTCGAGGGCATCGAGTGGTTCTGGGGCGTAGACGATACGGCTACCGAGCGGCAGCTTCTCGAGGCCGAACGACTCGCCCTTCCACAGAAGGGTGGGTGGTGTCGAGCGATCGACCTCGAGCACGAATCCGGGGCGAGCTCGCACCTCAGGCCTCCCTTCTTGTGGCGGTCTTCTTGCCGCCAACGTCGAAAACGATCTTGATTGCACCACGTGGGCCAGCTTGGCCAGCATGGGCGAGCGCCTCCTCGAAGCGATCGAGGGGGTAGCGAGCCGAGACGAGCTGGCCAGTCGAGAGAGCGTGCGCCATCTCGATGGCGAGATCAAAGGTGGCCACTTCGCCCAGCAGGGTCGCTTCGAGGCCATAGGCGTACGCACCGGTCATGATCACCTCTCGGTGCCAGAGTGCGGCCAGGTCCAGTGTCACCTTGCCGGGCATCCCGACGACCACGATGCGACCACCCGGTCGGCACAGCTCGAGCGATTGAGTGAGGCTGTCGTCTGAGCCGACACAGTCGACCACGACATGAGCGCCCCCGGCGAGCTGGCCAGAGGTGCCGGTCGGTCGTCCGACCACGAGCGAGCGAGTCGCGTTGCGAACCGCTCGGCTGAGCTGGTCGGGTGGGACCACGACGTCGGCACCGAGCGCGGAGGCCATCGATCGTTGCGTCGCGTAGCGGGCACCGATGATGACCTTTCCCGGGCGCTCGCTGTGGCCGTGGTCGGCGAGAAACCCAAGAGCGGCGAGGACGCCAAGTCCCAACGTGCCCGCACCGATGATGGCGACCACGTCGTCGTTCGTGGCACCTGCTCGAAGCGCGGCGTGCACGGCACACGCCATCGGCTCGACGGTGACAGCGTCGTCATCGCTCAGAGAGTCGGGCACACAGAAGATCTGTGACGTGTGAGCGAGGAGCGGCCCGTCGCTCCAGCCACCACCGGTATCAGCGCAGAAGCCGGTCTGGAGTCCAGGCTTAAGGTGGCCGTGGTCGAGGTTCGCACACCGGCCGATCTGGCCAGTGGCGCACCACTCACAGGGCGCCAAGCCACGAGCTTCGCACCCCAGCACCGGCTGGATGACGACTCGGGTGCCTGCTTCGAGTTGGTGGCCGTGGGCGTCGAGCGCATCCGACCTGAGGAGCCCGACCACCTCATGGCCGGGCACGAACGGGAAGCTGACGATGTCCTCGAAGTAGCGGCTCGATTTACCATCCACGGTTGCGAGGTCACTGCCGCAGATGCCAGCCAGCAGGGGGGCGACCTCGAACCAGCCAGGACGTCCGATAGCAGGTGCATCGATGGTGGCGAGTCGCACCGGACCGACCCCAGCACCCTTGCCCGATCCGAATGCTGCAGCCACCCGGGCGACGGCGAAGCGAAGCGGTCGTCGCTCGACGATCAGCGCCTTCATCGTCGGACCGTTCGGGCGAGTGAGGTCGGTGGGGTGTCGAGTCGACCGATGGGGCCGAGGCGCGAGCTGCCGCCCTCGGCACGGTCCCAGTGCTCGACCAGCCAGCCGCGTCGACGGGCGATGGAGGCCAGGCGGGCTTCTGGGTTGACGGCGACCGGGAAGCCGACCGCTTCGAGCATGGCGAGGTCTGACGCTGAATCGGCATAGGCGACCGTCTCTGACAGGCGGAGTCCGTGCTCGACGGCATAGTCCTCGAGGACGTTCGCTCGAGCCTCGCCGATTGGTGGCAGCTCCTCCATCCGGCCGGTATAGCGACCATCTTTGACCCCAAGCGAGGCACAGATGATGTCATCGAAGAGTGGCTCGAGCGGCGCGACGACCGCGTCGATGGCACCCGTGATGAGCAAGGTGCGGTGGCCGAGGCGTCGGTGCTCGCGCACCCTCGCGAACCCCGCCGGGTAGGAGCGAAGAAGGAGCTGCTCGTGGAACAGCTCCCACGCATCGGCACGGAGCTGCTCGACAGGCGCTCCTTCGTAGCGAAGGTAGAAGGTGCGCAGGAAGTCGCCTCGGTCACGCCGGTCGAGGGCGAGGAGTCGAGGACCCTCTCGGACGAGCTCGGCGACGAACGTCGCTCGTTCCGCCGCCGGCAGGTGACGACTCGCCAGCCAGGCGT
>CAITOG010000039.1 GCA_903893955.1 uncultured Actinomycetes bacterium | reverse complement strand
TCCATGGCCCAGCTGGGCAGCACATCCACCGAGATCGACCCAGAGGCAGGCCCACCGACCCTCATGGCATGATCGTCATTGCGTTGAGGATGCTGCGGTCCAAGTGACACCACTCGGCGGGACGTGATCGGATGTAGCGTCCTTGGTCAGTAGGCGTTGCGGCTTCTTTGGACATGCTGAAGGTTCAATTGCCGCCAAACTTTTGCCTCGGGTAGCTTGCTCGGTTCGATTGGTGAATTCCAGCTTGGACTCGGCAGAGGTGAGCCTGCCGAGGCCGCTCTGACGGAGGCGGTCGCCTCGCTGCGCCCAATCCCCCCCCCAGGGTCAAACTGCTCGACAGAACGACAAGCTCGCGGGTTCAGACGTCAGGACGACCTGCTAGGAGCCAGGCGCAGCGATGACCTTCGTGATGGCCATGCACATCTCGTCCGACGATCCGTCCCCCCAGACAACAAAGCGCGGTGGCTGCTTGCGGAGCTGCGGCAGCTCTTGGCGGAGCTTGGGATCGTAGGTGCACGAGAGACTGATGGTGTCACCTGAATGCGTGACGACCGGCGGCGAAATCGGGTAGGCCCGCTGATCGTCGAAGTTGTAGTTGGTGACATTGACAAGCGTCTTGGCATGCGAGGTTCCCGGGTTCAAGACAACCCGGAATGCTCTGCCAGTCAGGTGCATATGTGCCGTGATCGCCAGGATCTTCTTGCCAGCACCGAGAGGGAAGGTGCACGTGGTCGTTACGCCTTCAGGTGGATTCGCTGGATCGTGCCCGCATCCTCGCTCAATGAAATCAGTCTCCAAGACGGAACCCGGCCCAAAGCGATGACCCAAGTCAGCCAGGGACGCCGAGCGACTGCACAGTGGACCAGAGATGCCTGCAGCGCACGGAACATCAGGCGGTGCGACCAGCTGATTAATCGACAAGGGAGCGAGATGCTGGCTGGTCGGCACGGTTGTGAGCCGGACTGAAGCTCGCACAGGCTTATTGCCTCGTAGCAAGTTGTAGTGGACCTGCTCCAAGAGCAAGCTTCCCTTCGGAAAGAGCACTCCTGTTCCAGCCGGTTGCGGATCAATCCTCTGACCCGGCACCCAGACCGTCAGCCAAGGGAGGACGGTGAAGCCGTCGCTGGGTGGCAGGCCGGGCTGCCCGAAGCAAGTCCACCCCTTCCCGTGGTGGTCCGCCTGTCGCGCCTTCGCCGCCAGACTCGCCGGCACAAGCGCCAAGATCGCGTGATGCACCTCGGGGCTGTGGGGGACGAACTGCGACGCGACGATGAAGGATCCGCTCTTGGTGTGCGGGTCGATCAGCGTGCAGTGGTAATCGTCGGTGGCGCCGTTAACCGACACCGGTCGATACGTGACCCCTGAGGAGGAGATGATGGTCGAAGGTGTCTCGGAGGCGCTGACCGAGGCAGGCACGAGGCCGAGCGACAAGGCAACGACAGCCAAGAGGCCGGCCCAAAGTCGTGGCCGGAGCCGAGCCTTCATCTCCAGCACGCTACCAAACCGAGGGTGAGCTCGGTTGCCGAGCGGCGAGCGATCTCTTAGAAATCGGGACCTTCGCAGCAGAGGTGGTGCCCGTCCAAACGCGCCCGCCAGCCAAGTTCCGTCAGGCATTTTGCGAAGGGCAGGACTGGTTGCACGTGGCGGCTGATCGGGCCACAATTCAGTTGTGGATGATCTGTCGGCTGGGGGCTTTCGGGCGGCATCCGAGTACTTCGTGGCCGCAGTCGAGGCTGTGCCGCCAGCGCGCTATGCCGATCGCTGGTCGGAAGAGTGGACCACGCTCGATCTGATCGGTCACGGGAACCGAGCCAACGTCCTTGCCGTCACGTATTTCGAACACCCAGCAGCACTGGCAGGTCCCGACTACGTCCTCCCGGAGAACATCGCAGCTCGGGGTCGACAGGCTGTCCTCGATCTCGGAGACGATCCGGTGGCGTCAGTGCGCGCCGCATCACTCCGAGCGATCGCTCTGGCACAGGCCGCGCCAGATGATGCGATGGTCGGGACCCCGTTCGGCGAGCAGCGACTCGCCGACTACCTGCGATCTCGGACTGCCGAGCTGGTGCTCCACGGCCTCGATCTCGGCACCGACGTGCAGCCCCCGAGCATCGCGCTCGAGCAGTGCGGGACGTACCTGCTCGGAGTGGCTCAGTGGAAGGGTCATGGACTCGACGTCATCAGAGCTCTCACCGGACGGGGTTCGCTGCCCGAGGGCTTCAACGTCTTCTGATTGCCGCTGTCCCCTTCGAGGCCGTCGAGGCGGCCTTGAAGGTCCTGTCACGCGTGGCTCCTGCGTTCGGGGGAGACTGGGAGTATGGACAGCCTGATCAAGCACATCTCGATCCACGGACACGACATGGCCTACCGGATGGAGGGCAACGGCCCAGCGCTCCTCCTGCTCCACGGCATCGCAGGAAGCTCACGCACCTGGCGAGACGTGATCCCACGGCTGACCGACCGGTTCACCGTGATCGCTCCCGACCTGATGGGTCACGGAGAGTCGGGCAAGCCCGTTGGTGACTACTCACTCGGAGCCTTCGCGAGCTCGCTTCGTGATCTGCTCGAGGTGCTCGATATCGATCGGGCCTCGGTCATCGGCCAGTCTTTCGGTGGCGGGGTCGCCATGCAGTTCGCCTATCAGTTCCCTGAGCGGTGCGAGCGACTCGTGCTGGTCGATAGCGGCGGTCTCGGCCGCGAGGTGAACTGGATGCTCAGGTTCATGACCTTGCCGGGGAGCGAGTTCGTGATGCCGGTTATCTTCCCGGGGTTCGTCCGTGACTGGGGCGACAAGCTGTTCAGGTCCTTCACGCGTCGTGGCATCGGCCTAGGCCACATCAGCGAGATGTGGAGCGCCTATGCCTCACTCGCCGAGTCAGATAACCGCCAGGCATTCGCCCGCACCATCCGCTCGGTGATCGACCCTGGCGGCCAGACGGTCAGCGCGATGGATCGGCTCTACCTCACCGCACAGGTCCCGACCCTGATCGTCTGGGGCGACAAGGACGACATCATCCCGGTCAGCCATGCCTACGCAGCACACGACGCGATCGCCGGGAGCCGACTGGTGGTCATCGAGGGTGTCGGCCACTTTCCACAGATCGAGGCGCCGGGGCAGTTTGTCGACGCACTCATCGACTTCCTCGAGACGACCGAGCCTGCTGTCCATGAGCCGAGAGATCGAAAGATGCTGCGCAAGGAGCGCTCGACCCCTCCGCCACTCGACGAGCTGAGCGACCAGGCCGCGACTGGGGTTGCCTGAGAGACGCGCTCCTCCCCGTGGCCTCACCACCCACGAGACGGGACCGAAGAGTTACTGACGAAGGGCGTGGGCGAGGAACTCCTTCGTCCCTGCACGCTCGTCTTGGGTCCGAGCCACGATCGAGATCCTCAGATCCGTGACCCCCGCGTCGACGTAACGACGCAAGCCGTCAATGATCTCCATCTCGCTGCCGGCGACGAGGAGATCCGCACCACTCTCGACGCCCTCGCGGTCGAGCGCACCTCGATAGCTAGCGAACGAGTCATACATCACGTTCTGCTCCCGAACTCCTGCTCTGAGCCGAACGACATCACCAGTGGCGCAGACGCCGACGAGTGCCACGATCCGAGGGGCAGGACGTCCCGCGTCGAGTGCGGCGGCCTGGATCGTCGGCACGATGAAGGACGAGATCGTTCGTGGCCCACACGAACCGAGCGAGGTCCCCTCGGTCACTCGTCCCGCCAGGTCGAGCATCTGCGGGCCCAGCGCAGCGAGCAGCACCGGGACCGGAGCCGCCTCGATCTCGAGCCACCCCTTGGCGAAGATGTGCGCACCCTCGACGTCCACCGGCTCGCCGGCAAGGAGCGGCATGAGGGCAGCGAGGAACTCACGAGTCCTCGCGAACGCGTTGGCATAGGGCTCGCCGAAGAAACCCTCCGAGACAATCTGGTGTGACGCGCCGATCCCGAGTGTGAATCTTCCGTCGAGCGCGCTCTGGAGCGTCCGGGCCTGTGCGGCGAGCGCCAGAGGGTGGCGTCCTGTCAACGGCACCACTGAGGTCCCCAGCTCTTCGAGTCGAGATGCACTCGACCCGACGGCTGCGAGCGCGACCAGTGGGTCGACCCCGAAGATCTGGGAGAGCCAGAAGCTGTGGAAGCCAGCGTCGTCAGCCCATGCCACTTCGTCACGGACCTCTGCCACCCGTGACAGACCTGTCCCGGCGCTGTAGCCAAGTCGAACACCGAGACCTTGAAGCACACCAGAAGCCTACGACCAGCCCTCGTTGGAGTCGGGAAGAGCGCAGCATCGCGTAGGCATAGCTGCCTTGATGTCACAACCAGCGCCGACGCCTCGACGATCCACAGCGAGTGAACACCGGTGAAGCGGAAGCCTCTCGGCTGGCTCCGGTTCGTCCCGAGGCGCAGTTCCTTACGGTTCCAACCATTTCGACCGGGACGTGCCTGAGCACCCTGAACAAGCGGTCAGGCGCTGAGCAGCTCTCGGAAGTGGTTGATGGTGATGGTGAGCCCATCCTCGGTCACGACCTTTGGCTCCCAGCCGAGGACCGATCGGGCCCGGGTGATATCCGGGCAGCGACGCGTCGGATCGTCGGTCGGCAGCGGCTGGTACACGAGGCTCGAGCTCGAGCCGGTCAGACGCAAGATGGCCTCCGCGATCTCGCCGACGGTTCGCTCATCTGGGTTGCCCAGGTTGACTGGCCCGAGCGTGTCAGAGTCTCCGAGCGCCAGCAGGCCCGCCACGAGGTCGGAGACGAAGCACAGGCTTCTAGTCTGCGACCCATCGCCATAGATCGTCAGGGACTCCCCTGTCAGCGCTTGCACGATGAAGTTCGATACCACTCGGCCGTCCCCGGCCGCCAGACGAGGGCCATAGGTGTTGAAGATACGGGCGATGCCGACGTTGGTCCCTCGAGAGCGATTGAATGCGGCGGTGATCGACTCAGAGAAGCGCTTCGCCTCGTCATAGACGCTGCGGGGGCCGATCGGGTCGACGTTGCCCCGGTAGCTCTCGACCTGGGGGTGCACGGTGGGGTCGCCATAGATCTCAGAGGTGGACGCCATCACGAAACGAGCGCCGTTGGCATCGGCAAGTTCGAGGAGCCGCCGTGTTCCCTCTGAGCCCACAGCCAGAGTCTCGAGCGGTCGCTCGAGGTACGCCGGCGGGGACGCGGGAGAGGCAAGGTTGTAGACACGGTCGACGGTCCCGGTGACGGGTACCTCTGCGCTCACATCCACTGCCACGATCGTGACCTGCGGGTTGCCCTCGAGGTGCGCCACGTTCTCTCGTGTGCCTGTGGTGAAGTCGTCGAGAACGACGATCTCGTCGCCACGCTCGACGTGCAGATCGGTCAGATGGGATCCGAGGAAGCCTGCGCCTCCGGCGATCACTACTCTCATGGCTGGGCCTCCTTGGTCACTGCTCCGAAACCTCGAACACGTTCACTTCGTCTCACCGCGGGCTCCCATCATGGCAAGGTAGAGATCCCTCATCTGCGCGGCGACGGCACCGATCTCGAAGGTCTCTTCGGCGCGGATCCGGCTGGAAGCGATGAAGTCCGCAGGATACGGCTCGCCCAGGGCACGGGCAAGGACTCCTCGACAGGCGTCGATGTCACCGGGAGTGAAGAACCAGGCCTTGGTGTCAGTCACCTCTTGAAACACCGCCAGATCGCTGACAAGCAAAGGGATTTCGAGCGCCATGGCTTCGATGAGCGCGCCGCTGAGGCCTTCCCATCTCGACGGCATGACGTAGTAATCGGCTGCGCAGAGAAGGTCAGCCACGTCGGAGCGCTCGCCGAGCAGGACGATGCGGCTCGAGTGAGGCGCGTCCGCGATCGCAGTGTCGATGGCCGCCGTGTTGTTGCCCGGCCGGCCAGCGAGGAGCAGGACCGCATCTGGATCATCGAGCCCTGCGAAGGCACGCACCGCTGTGTCGTGTGACTTCTGGTGGTCCTGGCGGCCCACGCACAAGAAGACTGTCTCCTCGCCAAGGCCGAGCGATGCCCGGGTGGCGGCCCGTCGCTCTGGTGATCGCCGGCCGAGGTGAGAGAGGTCTCGGCCGCGGTGGATGACGGTGATCCTCTGAGGTGGAACGAGCAGTCGTCGGCCCATCACCTCTGCCACCCGATGCGAGATGGCATGGAACCGAGTGGCGAACCGGGATGAGACGACATCAGCCAGGTGGGCAGCGAGCACCCCGAGTGAGCCGTACTTCGAGTTCTCTCGGTGCTCGGGTCCGTAGTACTCGTTGGTCAATGAGGTGAGGACAGGGATGCCGAGAAGCCGAGCAACCGGACGAACCACCACATCTGGCCAGAAGAGGGACGTGTGGACCAGTGCCGGCCGGTGCTCTCGGAGGAAGCCGACCAGGTTGCGGAGCGTCGAGAGCCCCGACGATCCCCGCACGGAGTGGACCGGGATGCCGGCACGCTCGAACCTCGGGCGCAAGGTCTCGTCGGTCCCGATGTAGGCGACCGACACATCGAGCCCGAGCGCTCGAACCTCTCGCAGCTCGGCGAGGAGCGATGTCTCTGCGCCACCGACCCGGAGGTCGTAGAGGAACGCGATCACAGCGCCTGGGCGTGGCGTGCTGCTGTCGCCTGAAGGCATCGTCATCTGGTCCGGTCAGACATGTCCATGAGCAGCCGGTCCAGCGACGACAGGTGGGTTCGATGCTGGCGCGCGACGTCCACCTGACTCGTGCGCTACGACCGTCCGACTCCGGTGTACGAGAAGCCGTGAAGCCGCACGAGCGCCGGATCGAGGACGTTGCGGCCATCGATGATCGCCTTGCGCTCCATGATCTCGCCGACCTTGTCGAGATCGAGCAGGAGGAAGTCAGGCCATTCGGTCAGCACAACCACGGCACCGGTTCCGGCTGCGGCGCCATACGCATCTGCACAGATCTCGATCCCGGCGAGATCCGGTGCTGCTGCGTCCTTGGCGCTCACCGTCGGGTCGAACGCCTGGACTCGTGCGCCCGTCGCCACCAAGCGCTGCGCGATGGTGACCGCAGGCGATGACCGACGGTCGTCGGTGTTCGCCTTGAAGGCAAGGCCCCAGATCCCGATGGTCGCCTCCGACAGATCGCCGACGACGGCGGCCACCTTGTCGACGATGTGATCGAACTGCCGCTCGTTGCTCTCGATGACGGCGGTCAAGAGGTCGAAGTCGTGCCCCAGGTCCTTCGAGATGCTGACCAGCGCCTGGGTGTCCTTCGGGAAGCATGAGCCACCCCAGCCCGGACCAGGGTTCAAGAACTCGCCACCGATCCGGTGATCGAGTCCCATGGCCCAGACCAGGTCCTTGATGTCAGCCCCTGCGGCCTCGCAGATAGTGGCGATCTCATTGATGAAGCTGAGCTTGGCTGCCAGGAATGCGTTCGAGGCGTACTTGATCATCTCTGCGGTGGTCGGCGTCGTGACCACGACCTGCGTCCCTGAGGTCCCGAAAAGCTCGGCCACTTCCATCCCGACTCGGCGGTTGTCGGCTCCGACAACGATGCGGTCAGGCGCCAGGCTGTCGGCCACTGCCGTCCCTTCCCGCAGGAATTCAGGACTCGAGACGACCGAGACGTCAGAGCGGTTGATGATCCTTGTCACGAGATCCACCGTGCCGACTGGCACCGTCGACTTGTTCACGACGACAGCGCCCGCCCGAAGGTGTGGGCTGATCTCGGCGGCAGCCGCCTCGATGAACGAGAGATCCGCTGAGCCGTCGTCGCCCTGCGGTGTCGGCACGCACAGAAACACGAAGTCGCACTCGACCACTGCCTTGGCTGCCGAGGCTTCGAACTGCAGCCGACCGGCCTCGCGGCCCTCAGCTAGGAGCTGATCGAGGCCAGGCTCGAGGATCGGGACCTCGCCAGCCAAGAGCTTCGCCAGACGGCTGGGGTCGCGCTCGGCCAGGATCACCTCGTGCCCACGACGAGCGAGGACGCCAGCGCTTGGCAGTCCGACGTAGCCCGCCCCCACGACGCAGACCTTTCGTCGCGCACTCGCTGTCATCGCATCTGAGAGAGGGCTCATTGGGGGCATCCTTCGTTGGGGAGGGCGTCGACGGCCTCATGCTAACCCCGATAGTTCACGAGCCCTCGTGACCTGACCTGCGCGCGTCCGCGGAAAAGCCCTTCCCATCAGGGAGACTGTTGGCTCTTCACACCACAGCAACCCCGAACAGAAG
>CAITOG010000038.1 GCA_903893955.1 uncultured Actinomycetes bacterium | reverse complement strand
CGCACGCGTCGGCGACGAGCTTCTCTGGCGTCGCGCCGCCAGTGGCGGTCAGGACCAGGTCATCAACGCTGAGCCCGAGCCGTTCGGTGACGAGCAGCGAGGGGTTGGTGGTGTGCCAGACGAAGCTTGCGATCGACGAGAGGCGATCGATCGATTCGAGGAGTGCTCGTCCGCCGCCTGACGTCGTGGCTGCCTGCTCGAGGGCGTCGACCATCAGGTCGATCGGCTCGACGGTCCCTCCACTGTTCGAGGGCCGATGGAGGGACTGGCCCACGGCTGCGATGACTGGTGTTCGCGGGTCGATGCTCACGGTGTCGAAGCGTACCGTGCGCCTCCACCGGCCCCTGGTGGGATGGTCGGTAGCATGGGGTCGTGCGAATCGCCCTGGGCTCCGATCACGCTGGCTACGACCTCAAGGAACTGCTCGGCGACCACCTCACCTCGAGGGGTCACCAGGTCGAGGACCTCGGGACCTCCGATGCCACCACCTCGGTCGACTACCCGGACTTCGGTGCAGCAGTCGGTCGAGCGGTCGCCACCGGCGCCGCCGATCTCGGCGTCTGCGTGTGCGGGACAGGGATCGGAATCTCCATCGCCGCCAACAAGATCTCGGGGGTGCGCGCGGCGGTGATCAGCGACGTGACGACCGCACGCCTCACCCGACAGCACAACCACGCCAACGTCGTCTGCTTGGGCTCACGGGTCGTCGGTCCGGTGACCGCAACCGACGCCCTCGATGCGTTCCTCGACGCCGTCCCTGAGGAGGGGCGGCACCTTGGGCGTATCGCCAAGCTCGCCGCACTCGACGATGAACTCGCCACACCCATCGAGACCACGGAGGTCCAAGCCACGTGAGCAGTCCATCCCCCTTCAGCGCCTGGCTCGCAGAGGACCCTGAGGTCGCCGGGCTCCTCGAGGACGAGCTCCTCCGCCAACGCACGACGCTGCAGCTCATCGCCAGCGAGAACTTCACCTCGCCCGCGGTCCTGGCCGCCACAGGATCGGTCCTGACCAACAAGTACGCCGAGGGCTACCCCGGTCGCCGGTACTACGGCGGCAACCAGGTGGTCGACGAGATCGAGGACCTGGCGCGCCAGCGTCTCTGCGAGCTCTTCGGCGCCGAACATGCCAACGTCCAGCCCCACTCAGGGGCGAATGCCAACGTCGGCGTGTATCAGGCGTTGCTCGAGCCAGGCGACACCATCCTGGCGATGCGCCTTGACCAGGGCGGACACCTCACCCACGGCTCGCCGGCCTCGATCACCTCGAAGATCTGGCACTTCGTCTCCTACGGCCTTACTCCTGCCAGCGACGATCCGTCTGTCCCTGGCGAGATGATCGACCTGGATCAGGTCCGTGACCTTGCGCTCGAGCACCGACCCAAGCTCATCGTCGCCGGCGCTACCGCCTATGCCCGGACGATCGATGCTGCCGACTATCGGGGGATCGCCGACGAGGTTGGTGCACTCTTGATGTTCGACCTCGCCCACCCAGCAGGCCTGGTTGCTGGCGGTGCGCATCCGAGTCCTGTGGGCATCGCCGATGTCGTCACCTTCACCACGCACAAGACGCTGCGCGGCCCGCGAGGCGGCGCCATCCTCAGCACCGAGGAGCTCGCCAAGAAGATCGACGGGGCCATCTTCCCCGGGCTCCAGGGTGGTCCCCTCGAGCACGCCATCGCCGCCAAGGCGGTCGCCTTCAAGGAGGCGATGGACCCGAGTTTCTCGGTGTACGCACACCAGGTGGTGGCCAACGCGGCGGCGCTCGCCACCGCCCTCGAGGCAGAAGGGTTCCGGCTGGTCTCTGGCGGCACGGACAACCACCTCGTGCTCCTCGACCTGCGGTCCTTCGACGCGGAGCTGACCGGCAAGGAGGCCCAGGAGGTCATGGACCGAGCCGGGATCACCGCCAACCGCAACACCATCCCCGACGATCCCCGCAGCCCCTTCGTGACCTCTGGTCTGCGGCTCGGGACAGCGGCTGAGACGACTGCGGGCATGGGGGAGACCCAGATGGTCCAGATCGCAGGCCTCTTGAGCCGGGCACTCAGAGAGCGTGGCGACGAGGACGCCATCGCCGCGGTGCGGGCCGAGGTGGCTGCGCTCTGCGCTGCGTTCGACCCCTACCCGACGCTCGCCGGCGAGGGATAGGGCACGCCTGTGCCGTCCACGACCGCCTGGTACGTGGTCATCCTCCTCGTCGCCGCTGGCGTCACTGCAGCAGCGACCCTGCCAGCCCGCTCGCTGGCGCTCAAGGTGGGCTATGTCGACATGCCCGACGAGCGCAAGATGCACAGCCGGGTGACGGCGTACGGCGGTGGGGGAGCGATGTTCGTCGGCGTGTGCATCGCCATGATCGCCGCCGCCCTCATCCCGAGCATCCATGCCGTCTTCGTCGGTTCGAACGAGGCGATCGGCGTCCTCATCGCCGCCGCCGCGATCTTCGTGGTCGGTCTCGTCGACGACTTCCGGTCCATGTCAGCGCCGGCCAAGATCGCTGGCCAGGTCTTGGCCGCCAGCATCCTGTACTTCGCCGGCGTCACGATGTGGCAGCTCAAGATCCCCTTCGCCGGGTTCTACCTTCTCAGCCCGAGCGTGATCCCGCTCATCACGGCGTTCTGGGTAGTGGCCCTGACCAACGCCATCAACCTGATCGATGGGTTAGACGGCCTCGCCGCAGGGCTCGTCGCCATCGGGGCTGGCTCATTGGCCGTCTATGGCCTGCGCCTCGAGTACCTCGGGCTGCTGCCCGGGCAGAACATCGGCCCCTTGGTGGCGGTGATCGCCTGCGGCGTGTGCCTCGGCTTCCTCCCCTTCAACTTCAACCCAGCCAAGATCTTCATGGGGGATGCAGGCGCGCTCTTGCTCGGTCTCTTGATGAGCGCGTCCACGATGGTTATCGGCGGCCGGACCGCGCCGGCCAGCGGCGTGACCTTCTTCTTCTTCGCCCCGCTCTTCATCCCCTTCTTCATCCTCGGCGTGCCGCTCGTCGACTCGATCTTCGCCTTCATTCGCCGGACCGCGAAGGGGCAGGGGGTCCATGCACCAGACAAGGACCACATCCACCACCGGCTGATCCGGCTCGGCCATGGCCCACGCCGCACGGTGGTGATCCTCTGGCTCTGGACAGCGCTGCTGTGTGGTTTCGTGCTCTTTCCCCTCTTCGACTCGCGAGCGAACCCGCTGATCCCTTTCGCCGCCCTTGCGCTCGGTATCGCCCTCTACACCTGGTTCCACCCCGGTCTGCGACCCCAGCAGGACGACGAGCTGCCAGGGCCCGACGGCGGGGTCTTCGACGGGGCTGGACAGCCCGCTGGCTTTGGCGCTGGGCCGAAGGAAGAGCAATGAACGGGCACGTGATCTTGCGCGCCCATCCGCCTCAGCCGGCGCGAACTCCGAGTTTCGCTGTGCCATCTCTCGCCTGCAACGAGTCCTCGCGTGACGCCTCCCGACGAGTCGGACACGTCCGCTTCGTGGGCCAACTTCGCCACCATGGGGATGACCATCGCTGCGTGCGTGGCGATCGGCGTGCTGCTTGGGATCTGGGCCGATTCCAAGCTGCACACCTCACCGCTGCTGCTCTTCGTCGGGCTCATCGTGGGCTGTGCCGTGGCCACCGTGCTGGTGATCTCTCAGATCAGAAGGTTCTTGTGAGCGGGAGCGCGCGCTGATGCTCGAGAACATCGAGCACCTTGAGGCCCCCGTTCTCCAGCGGTTGCTGCGTCGGACGGTCCTCATGACGCTGGTCACCGGCGGCATCGCCATCGTGATCTCGCTGCTGGTCGCTCCGCCCTTCGCTGCGGTCGGGATCGCACTCGGTCTGGGCGTGGCGATCTTGAACCTCCGCTTCCTCGACGCTGGCGTGGCCAAGGTCGAGGGGACCGGTGAGGGGTCTGGCAAGGTCATCAAGCGCATGCTCAGAACAAAGACCGCCACCCGGCTGGCAGTCATCACCGTGATCGCGATCGGCCTCCTCCTCATCGACGCGCCCCTGGGCGTCGGCATGATCGTGGGCCTCGTAATCTTCCAGGTCCTGTTCGTGGCTAATGTTGCCCGGGTCGTGTTCGCACAAGGAGGGATCGCGTGAGGTCGATGGAGTTGGCGGCGGCACACATCCCCGTCGGTGATCACATTGGTCACATCAACCTCGGGCCGGCTGGCCTCTTGTCGATCAACCTCGACGTGGTGTGGTCCTCGATCATCGCCGCCGTCATCGTCCTGGCCGTCGGCTTCGCCGTCCGTGCCAGGGTCACCAAGGGCGTCCCTGGCAAGCTCCAGCTCGCCTACGAGACCATCGTCGAGCAGATCCGCGACGTCACCGACTCGGCCATCGGGCCCAAGGGCCGCAAGTTCGTGCCGCTGGCGCTGATGCTCTTCTTGTTCATCCTCATCTGCAACTGGATCGAAGTGCTGCCCAACACCGGCACCGAGTGGCTCCCGGCACCGACCGGTGACGTGAACCTGCCGCTCGCCATGGCCCTCCTGGTCATCGTGTGGGTGCACATCGAGTCGATCAAGGCACGCGGGATGCGTGGCTACCTGAGCCACTACGCGCAGCCCTACAAGGCGCTGATCCCGATCAACGTGATCGAAGAGATCACCAAGCCGATCACCCTCACCTTCCGACTCTTCGGCAACATCTTCTCTGGTGGCCTCATGGTCCTCGTGATGGTGAAGTTGCTGCCATGGCCCGGCGCCCTCGTCGGCCAGCTCGTCTGGAAGCCCTTTGATATGGCCATCGGACTCATCCAGGCCTTCATCTTCGCTCTGCTCACCATCCTCTACTTCGGCATGGCCATGAGCCATGACGAACACTGAGGACGAGGGTCAGACGAGTTAGTCCCTAACGAACAAGTTCCATCACACAGGAGGAAAGCAATGGCAGGAGGAACCACGGCAGATGCGGTCAGGACCGCCGGAGCCCTCGTCGGTGGCGGTCTCGCCCTCGGCGGCGGTGCGATCGGTGCGGCGATCGGTGACGGACTGGCCGGTAGCGCGACCATTTCGGCCATCGCACGGCAGCCCGAGATCGAGAACAAGGCACGGACCTACTTCTTCTTGACGGTTGGTCTGGCAGAGGCGATGTACTTCATCAACCTGCTGTTCATGGTTGTGTTCATTTACGTCTTCAAGACCCAGTAGTCAGTCCTCACTCGGGCGGCGG
>CAITOG010000037.1 GCA_903893955.1 uncultured Actinomycetes bacterium | reverse complement strand
TACGTATCACCGCGGCTGCTGGCACGTAGTTGGCCGGTGCTTCTTCTGCAGGTACCGTCACAATCGTCCCTGCTGAAAGAGGTTTACAACTCAGAAAGCATTCGTCCCTCACGCGGCGTTGCTGCATCAGGCTTTCGCCCATTGTGCAAGATTCCCCACTGCTGCCTCCCGTAGGAGTCTGGGCCGTGTCTCAGTCCCAGTGTGGCTGATCGTCCTCTCAGACCAGCTACCCGTCGAAGCCTTGGTAGGCCATTACCCCACCAACAAGCTGATAGGCCGCGAGCCCCTCCCGAAGCGGAATCCATTTCCTCATCAGACCATGCGGTCCGATGGGGATATCCGGTATTAGCACCGGTTTCCCGGTGTTATCCCGGTCTTCGGGGTAGGTTGCTCACGTGCTACTCACCCGTTCGCCACTAGGTCTTCGCCGGTGCAAGCACCAGCTGGACCTCGTTCGACTTGCATGTGTTAGGCACGCCGCCAGCGTTCGTCCTGAGCCAGGATCAAACTCTCCGTCAAGACTTCAAGCTCGATCCGAAGATCTCGCATAGAAATCAGAGAGTCGATAGAGAAAGGCTCTTCCTCTGATCGACAGCGACAAGCAAACCCGAAGGTCTGGTCGTCGCCTATTGCACTTACTTTGACAGGTGACATCGCAGCGTCAAGCGCTGCGAAGCCTCCCGCACTGGCTTTTGGCTCTCACTCTTCCGTTTTCAAGGAGCAACCACGCACAGGACCCCAACGGGCAGAGGTGCGTGACCCTTTGACTTGCCGAAGCTCGTCAACCGCTTCCGAGCACCCGAAGGCACTGCATCGGCGGACTTCAGACTGTAGTCCAGGTCCACCATGCTTGTCAACGCAGCGGGCTGATTGCTCAGCTCTACCTCGTTTGAAGCGGCTTCGTTACATTAGCAGGTCTCAGGCGACTGTCCGCGCACCCACTGCGCGGACGGCAACTTCGATGGCCTCATGGAGCCGGGCGAGCTGCACGGCCACGGCATCTGGACCTGCTCCCCCGGGTGTCGTCCGCCGCGTCACCGGCGTCCCGGGAGCGACCAGGGCGGCTGCCTCAGGCCCGAGGAGGGCGTGGCGCTCGATGAGCTCCTCGAGAGGAGTTCCGGTCGACAGGGACTCAGCGACCAGGCCACCCACGATGGCGTGTGCCTGGCGAAAGGGTGTTCCTCTCTCGACCAAGAACTCCGCCACATCGATCGCAGCGGCCTCAGGCCCATCGGCAGCTGCCTGCATCCGTTCTGGCCGCCAGGTGGCGGTCGCGAACATCCCGGCCACCGCGGGAAGCACCGTCAAGATCTGATCGACCGAGTCGAACAGAGGTTCCTTGTCCTCTTGGAGGTCCCTGTTGTAGGCGAGCGGCAGCCCCTTGAGCGTTGCAAGCAATCCGGTCAGGTTCCCGATGAGCCGTCCGGACTTCCCGCGACTCAACTCTGCGACATCGGCATTCTTCTTCTGCGGCAGCATCGAGCTGCCTGTCGCGAACGCGTCGTCGAGGACGCAGAATCCAAATTCCTCGGTCGTCCACAGCACCATCTCTTCACCCATCCGAGAAAGGTGCACCCCGAGCAGCGCGATGTCGAAGAGGGCCTCGGCAACGAAGTCACGATCGGCGACAGCGTCGAGAGAGTTCTCGAAGCGAGCCGAGAAGCCGAGCTCAGCGGCCGTCTCGTCAGGAGTGAGCTTGAGCGAGGAGCCGGCAAGCGCCCCGGCTCCGAGTGGCGAGACATCGGTCCGCTGTCGTGAGGCCACGAGACGATCGACGTCTCTCAGGAGCGCCCAGCAGTGGGCAGCAAGGTGATGCGCGAGCAGCACCGGCTGCGCTCGCTGGAGATGCGTGTAGCCGGGCAGGTAGACGTCGCCGGCATCCTCGGCTCGCGACGCGAGCACCTCGACGAGCTGAATCGTGGCGGCAGCGACCTCGGTCAGCGCGCGCATCGTCCACCGCCGGAGGTCGGTCGCGACCTGATCGTTGCGGGAGCGACCGGTGTGCAGCTTTGCCCCGGTGTCGCCAGCCAGCTCCGTCACCCTTCTCTCGACGAGCGTGTGGATGTCCTCGTCGGTGGAGCCGGCGACAAGAGTGCCTTCGGCGATCTCTGACTCGACCTGGTCGAGGGCGGCCAGTAGGGACTCCGCTTCTGCTGCATCGATGATGCCGGCTCGACGTAGGCCCCCAACGTGCGCCCGGCTCCCAGCGATGTCGTCTCGAGCCAGGGCGATGTCGTAGTGGATGGAGACCGACATCGCTGCCAGCTCCTCAGCCATCCCGCCTTCAAGCCGACCATGCCAGAGCGTCACTGCCCCCCGCCCTGCTTCGCTGCCCAGGTGGCGACGCCCAGGCCCCACAGCCGAACGAAGCCTTCCGCATCCTGGTGGCGGAAGGTGTCGGCGGCATCGTAGGTCGCCAGGCCGTGGTCGTAGAGCGCAACGGGGCTGCGGCGCCCCTCGATGCGAAGGACCCCGGGCGCCTCGATCCGCAACCGCACCTCACCGGTGACGTGCTGCTGCGACGAGTCGATGAAGGCGTCGATCGATCGCTTGAGCGGCGAGAACCACATTCCGTCGTAGACCAGCTCAGACCAGCGCGGCTCGAGCCGCGCCTTCTCGTGATGGAGATCCCGCTCCAGACAGAGATCCTCAAGATCTGCATGAGCAGCGATGATCGCCAGCGCCCCCGGGCATTCGTAGACCTCACGGCTCTTGATCCCGACGCGACGGTTCTCGATCATGTCGATCCTCCCCCACCCGTACGAGCCGACGATCCGGTCGACCTCGCCGATCAGCTCCGGGAGGTGCATCTCCCTGCCGTCCAGGGCGACCGGCAGACCGCGTTCGAACCGCACGACGATCTCGGTCGGTTGGGTGGCCGTCG
>CAITOG010000036.1 GCA_903893955.1 uncultured Actinomycetes bacterium | reverse complement strand
CCCGAGGTCCCGGAGGCACCTGGCCAAGCCATCGCTGGAGTTCGACAGCCGGCCGGCGAGATCGGATGGAGCGACCGTCAGCTGCGCAAACATCGGCATCGCCAGCCAACTCTCGACGAAGGTGGCGACGCCGTCGCGCTCGATCTGGACAGCGAGCCGCTCGTCGGCTTCGACGCGGAGCGCACGCTCAGAGGGGTCGATGATGCCAGCGGTGGCACCGAGCAGGATCAGGTGCGAAGGCCGCCGAGCACCGAGAGCGGCCGCCAGCGAGAGACGACCACCCATCGAGTAGCCGAGCAGTGCAAAGGGAGCTTCGACGTCCTTGCCGAGCAGCTCGGCAGCCTCGGTGAAGCTCACGTCGACGTCGCTGCTGTCGCCATGCCCTGGCATGTCGAGCATGATGAGCTCGTGATCGCGCCCGAGCTCGTGGCCGAAGTCGCCCCACGAGGCAGCAGTCTGAGTGAAGCCGTGGCAGAGCACGAGGCGAGGGCCACTGCCGATGATCGTGCGAGCAAGGGAGGCCATCGACCGTGAGCGTAGCCATCGGCGAGACCCAGGCTTCCTTCTGCGCCACCTTGGTCGACGAGCTGGCGCGTGCGGGCGTGGAGCGAGCGGTGGTGTGCCCCGGGTCACGCTCGACTCCTCTGTCGCTGGCGTTCTTGGCGAGCAACATCGACGTCACCGTTCGGCTCGATGAGCGATCAGCAGCCTTCATCGCTGTCGGCATGGCACGAGCGAGCTGCCGCCCGGTCCCGGTGGTCGTCACGTCAGGGACCGCAGCTGCGGAACTGTTCGCCGCAGTCTGTGAGGCGGACCTCGATGGCGTGCCGCTGCTCGTGATCACGGCTGACCGTCCGCCGGAGCTTCACGGCATCGGCGCACCACAGACGATCGATCAGGCTGGGCTCTTCACTGGCCACGTCCGCGCGCAGCACGATCCGGGACCGGTCCACGCCCTCCCCATCGACGCCTGGCGCAGCATCGCCAGCCGAATCGTCGCTGATTCGCAGGGCACGGTCCCGGGTCCGGTCCACCTGAACGTCTCGCTGAGCGACCCGCTCGTCGCCCAGCCCGCGCCGCTTCCGCCTGGGCGTCCTGGCGGCGCTCCCTGGACGCAGCGGATCGCACCAACCACGCCGCAGGGTCCGAGGACCGTGCGGCTCGAGGGACAGCGCGGTGTGATCGTCGCTGGTGCTGGCTGTGGTCAGCCCGACAAGGTGCGTGATGCCTCCTTGCGCCTGGGCTGGCCCATCCTTGCGGACCCGCGATCAGGACTGCGCAGCGACGGCAGGGGCGTCATCATGGCGCCCGATCTCATCCTGCGAGATGAGGCCGTCGCTCGCCTGCTGACCCCTGATTCGGTCCTGCTCGCCGGTGCGCCACATGCGTCCAAGCTGCTCACCGACTGGCTGAGCGCCATCGACGCAGACGTGGTGAGCCTCGGCGGCTGGGGTCCTGCCCGCCACCCGACGCGGCGAGCGGCGCGTTTCCTCGAGGGGACACCATCGCTCTGGTGGGAGGCGCTCGATGCGCCGACGGCCGAGGCTGGCTGGGTTGAGCGCTGGTTCGCCGCAGACGCTGCGGTCGCCACAGTGCTCGATCATGAGCTCGCCCAGCACTGGACCGAGCCATCGGTCGCACGACGGGTGGCGAAGTTCGGGACGCGCCTCGACGGTGGGGTGCTCGTCTCGTCGTCATCAATGCCCATCAGGGACCTTGAGTGGTTCGGCGGCAGCCTCGAAGGGTGGGGTCCCGTGGTGGCGAATCGTGGGGCGAACGGCATCGATGGGGTGACCTCGACGGCGATCGGCGCAGCGATCGCCTCGCGGCGACCAACCGTCGCCCTCATCGGGGACCTGGCGTTCCTCCATGACGTCAGCTCGCTCGTCGAGCAGTTGCCGGCCGGCATATCGATGACAGCGGTGGTGGTGGACAACGGCGGTGGCGGGATCTTCTCGTTCCTGCCTCAGGCGACGTTGGTGGATAGCGATGCGTTCGAGGAAGCCTTCGGCACGCCGCGACCGGTCGACCTCGTGGCCCTTGCCACAGCGATGGGGCACCATGGCGAGGAGGTTCGAGGGCTCGATGAGCTCGACGCCGCACTCGAGCGAGGGACCTCGAGGGACGGCATCAGCGTGGTGCGCTGCGTGATGGACACCAGAGCCAGCAACGTCGAGGTGCACGAGCGCTTGGTCGACGCCACCTCGGCGTCGCT
>CAITOG010000035.1 GCA_903893955.1 uncultured Actinomycetes bacterium | reverse complement strand
TCTCGACCACGACCGTTGCGGCGAACAGGCCGAACACGACGAGGATCGGGGCGATCGTGTAGACGATCTCGAGCGGGATGTTGTACTGGGTCTGCTTCGGGATGTCGCCCTGCTTGCCCTTCTTCGAGCGATAGCGCAGCACCACGAAGAGGATCAGCAGGAACGTGCCACCGCCGATGATGACTGCAGCGACGCTGAAGCCCTGCCAGAGCTTGTACGTGTCGGTCCCTGGCTTCGACACGCCGTGAAAGGCGCCGAAGGAGGGCAGCTGGCAGCCCGCGAGGAGCAGCGGAGCGGCGATGGCGAGCAGGAGGGCCCTACGGCGAGAAGGTCGCCTGCGGGCGCCAGCCTCGACCGTTCGGGGGTCAGTGTTGGGGGTTACCGAGTCCACGATGAGAGACCTTAGCCACGCCGGTGGCTTGCGCGGAAGTTCACGAGCGGGAGCGCTGGGCAGCGTGCCCGCAGTGAGGCCGAGCTGTCACGATCTGGAGGGTCATCTTGCGGCTAGCAGAGCGACGTGAGCGTGCGAGATCAGCTCTCGGCAGCAGGCTTCTCGGCAGCGGCGTCGGTGGCCTTCGACTCGCTCGGGGCGGCATCAGACGGTGAGCCACCCTCCTTGATGCCCTTCTCGAACTCGTTCTTGGCTGAGCCGAGGCTGCGCGCCAGCTTGGGGATGGCAGCGCCACCGAAGATGAGCACCGCGATCACGATCACGACGATCAGGAGGTCTGGTCCGAAGATCTCACCCAGCATCAGCGTCACTCTCCTTCGATTCGGCGCCACAAGTGCGCGTGTGCCACCACGTTAGACCCATCCGTCTCGGCGAGGCGCTCGCTGGCCGAGCGCGCTGCGTCGGATCAGCCGGCGAGCATGACGCCGCCGAGCAGCGCCAGCAGTGATGCGGTGCCAGCGATCGACCCCCACGCTGCCGTCCCGCCCTTCGACTTGGCTCGACCGTGGAGCCACGCGCCAAGGCCGGCGAGGATGACCATCACCATCTTGATGCTGAAGACCACGTTCCAGCCGGTCGATTTGGTGCTCGACTGCAACGCCATCATGTTCCACGCCCCGGTGATCACCAGCAAGGCGAAGGCGGGCCAGCTGAGCCTGGCAAAGGCTCGAGCCAGCTTCTGCGCCGCACCATCGCCGAGCTGCCGGGCAGTCGGCAGCAGGCCGAGCATCACGAACTGACCGCCGACCCACACCGCCGCTGCGGTGACGTGGAGGAAGAGGCGCAGCGTGTCGACGCCCGGCGTCAGGGTGAGCGTGGAGGCGAGCATCAGATGCTCTGCCAGTTCGGCTGGCGCTTCTCGGCGAAGGCGATGGCGCCCTCCATCGCGTCAGGCGAGGCGCCGATCTCCTGGAAGGCGGCGTCGTTGATCGCCCACGACTCGTCCTCAGAGAGCTCGGCCGCCTGCTTCATGACTCGCTTTGACACCCGAACCGCGCCCGGAGCGTTCTTGGCGATGGCGTTGGCGAGAGCGAGCGCCTCATCCATCAGCTTGTCGGCCGCCACCACGCGGTTGATGAGGCCGATCGAAAGTGCCTTCTCGGCATCGATCGGCTCAGCCGTGAGCGCCAGCTCGAGTGCGATCGCCATCGGCACTCGCTTCGGAAGGCGGATGAGGCCACCAGCGCCAGCGACGAGGCCTCGTGCGGCCTCAGGGATCCCGAATTTTGCGTGGTCGGCCGCAACGACGAGGTCGCAGCTCAGCATGATCTCGAACCCACCAGCCAGCGCAGAGCCGTTGGCGGCGCAGATGAGCGGCTTCGGGAAGTCACGCTTGGTGATCCCGCCGAAGCCCTTGTCGGTGATCGGGAACTCGCCGGTGGCGAATGCCTTGAGGTCCATGCCGGCGGAGAAGGCCTTGTCGCCAGCGCCGGTCAGCACCACGACCCAGCAATCCTTGTCTTCCTCGAGCTCATCGAGGGCGCCACC
>CAITOG010000034.1 GCA_903893955.1 uncultured Actinomycetes bacterium | reverse complement strand
GGCGGCCAAGCTATCTGGCGCTGACGTCGCCCCACTCGGCGCTGCACTCGGTTCGCAGGACCCTCAACGGCATCTTCATCCAGCAGCTCGCCGCCACTCCACATGCGACATCGCTCAAGCCGCTCCACACCGTCCTTGGCGTCGCCTTGCTCGCGCTGGTGATCACCGGTGCCATCGCGGCGTGGCGCACCATGGCCATCCCGATCGGCGTGATCTCCGCGGCGGTCCTGGTGGCTGCTGCACGCAAGATCCCGCTCGGCTCGAACCGCACCGACGCCTACCTCTTCCCGGCCCTCTTGCTCCTCATCGTCGCCGGTGCCATCTGGCTTCAGCAGCGCCTCAGCGCCCAGAAGAGTCGACTCGGCCTCCGATGCGCCTCCATCATCACGATCGCTGCGTTGGTCGTTCCGCTCGTCCTCGCCGGCGCCTACCCACCGCGCTATCTCGGTGGGAACCTTCGCGCTGCTGCAGCGGTGGCCCGCACAGAGGTCGCCAACCACCCGGGCTCGGTCCTGGTGATCGAGGGAACTGCCCGTTGGCCGTGGGCATTCGGCGAGGACCCTGCGGTCACGCTGATCTTCGGCCCCGGATTCAATACCGGCTATGCGCCGGTGGGCAGCCAGCACGGCGTGCTGCTGATGCCGGCGAGCTACGCGGAATCGGGCTTCTCGACCACCTGGCTCACGAACCGGCTGGTCCACACCACCCGCGTGGTCACCATCGCCTATGCAGGCTTCACCGGCCTGCCTGAGCACAAGGTCATCCTCCAAGCACTCAGAGCGCGCTGCTTCGGCGTGACGAAGGTGTCAAAGGTCAACGAGTACACGGTCACGGTGCTGGAACGCACCTCGGCCACGTGCGCTCAGTAGCTCTCTCCCGCTGCCGCTCGGTCTTCAAGGACCTGGCGCATCGTCTTGTCGATCACCGCATCACCAGCCCGCTCGGCGTTGCCACCGATGATGCCGAGCATCTGGGCCGGCGGAACCTCGATGAAGATTGCCTCCGCCGATGCCGTGACCTCACCGTCGACGCTGATCGTGGCCTCGGTGATGATCTTGCGACCGTCCACCCTGATCTGGCGAGCCTCGAGCTCGAGCGGGATGAGCAGTGGCGTCGGTCGGCGGTAGCGAACGCTGAGCGTCCCGGTCATCCCCGGTCGTCCCGCGACGAGGTTGGCGGTGCCGAGGATCTCGTCGAAGAGCAATGCGATCATGCCGCCATGGACGCAGGTCGGCGGTCCCTCGTAGGTCAGTGGGAAGATCGCTCGACCTCGCACCACCGGTCCGTCCTCCTCGTCGACCGCCCAGATCGAGATAGGCAGCGCGAGAGGATTGGCCCACCCCGACATCGGGCTCGAGGGGAAGAAGCCTTGGGGATGCGCCGAGGGGTCAGGTGGCATCCGCATCCTCTTGCCAGGCTCTGCCGTGGCCTCGATGCGATCAGCAATCTCTTCGAGCACCAGGGCCTCTCGTTCGAGCACCTCGTCAGGAGCATCTGAGGCACCGAGGAGATCGATCAGTCGCCGGGTGGCACAAATGGCCTTGGCCAAGGGCTCATCATCGAAGCGCGGAGCTGGTCCGTTGCGCTGCGCTGCCTCATCAGGGAGGTCCGGTGTCGGGCGGCTCACCGTCGCTGGAAGTTCGCGGGGCGCTTCTCCGCGAAGGCCCTCGGGCCTTCCTTCGCATCCTCGGTCCCGAACACCGGCCAGCCGATCTCGAGCTCTCGCGCAAGTCCGTCGACCTCGCTCATGCCCTCGGTCTCGATGACGCTGCGCTTGACCGCCTCGACAGCGAGCGGTGCGTTGGCACAGATCATCTCCGCGATCTCCTTCGCCTTGTCGAGCGCGGACCCATCTGGGACGACGTGGCCGATCAGGCCGATCTCCTTGGCCTCAGGCGCCGAGACTGGTCGTCCGGTGAGCAGCAGCTCCATCGCCACCGTGTAGGGGATCTGACGGCGCAGGCGTACCGTCGAGCCACCGAGCGGGAAGAGCCCTCGGCGAACCTCGAAGACGCCCAGCGTTGCGCTCTCGCCCGCAACTCGGATGTCAGTCGCCTGGAGGATCTCGGTCCCGCCGGCGACGGCGTAGCCCTCGACCGCAGCGATCAGCGGCTTCTTGAGGGTGTAGTGGCGAAGCAGCGCCTTCCAGTGCAGATCCGGGTCCTCGGCCATGCGAGCTGCGTACTTCTCGTTGCCCGGGTCGTTCATCGACTTGAGATCCATGCCGGCGCAGAAGGTGCCGCCGGCTCCTGTCAGGATCGCGCAACGGATGTCGTCGTTGGCATCGATCTCGTTCCACGCGTCGACCATGCCCACCAGCATCGGCAGGCTGAGCGCGTTCTTCGCCTCTGGCCGGTTCATCGTCACGATGGCGGTCTGGCCATCGATCTCGAAGTTCAGGTTCTCGGTTCCGATCATCTGCTCGTCGCTCCCTCCCGGGCCCTTACGCCCGCCTCAGACCACGAGGAAGTAGAACACGTTCCCCCGCATCAGCGCCACCCTCAACTGATCCTCGGCTCGCTCCCCGACCACCAGCTTGCTGCCGCAGCGACTGCACACAAGAGCGCTGAGACGCTGAGCGACACGGCGAG
>CAITOG010000033.1 GCA_903893955.1 uncultured Actinomycetes bacterium | reverse complement strand
GTGGTTGCCTCACGCAAAGCCCCATGAGTTGACTTCGTCGTAGTTTCAGTCGAACACATCAGCAAGGGAAGGCGGTGTCATGAAGTTGCCTAGATTTGGAAGGTTGGTAGTCGCCTCGAGCGTGGCGCTAGGCGCCGGGCTTTTTGCTCCGATTGAATCAATCTCATCGGGAGCTTCGAATAGCCCAGCCATCGGTTTCCTTGTCCCAGGGCTCAAGGCGATTTCCACGTCGCTCAACTGGTCAGGCATGGAGGCCACCAGCTCGACATCCGAGTTTGATAGCGTTGGTTCGAAGTGGACGGTACCTCGGGTGACCTGTCCGCACAGCGGAACCACCTCATCCTCGATGTGGGTAGGCCTCGGTGGCGACCATTCAGGTGACACTCTCTTTCAAACGGGAATTGGGATGGGGTGCGTCAAGGGTGCAGCAACATACTCAGCCTGGTGGGAGTACGTTCCTGGGAACGCCGCACAGTACTATTCCTATGTCGTTCGACCAGGCGACATCATTTATGCCGGGGTGTCTCTTGTGGGTGGCAATCAGGCACGATTCTCGTTGGCTGACTACCGGCCGTCCGGGACGATGCGATGGGCGGCTCCTTACAAACTCTTGCCTGATGTGCAGGCGGCGAAGAGTGCGGAATGCATCCTTGAGCGACCAACTGTCGTAATCAAGAAGACGAAGTACTTTCCTCCTCTCGCCAACTTCGGGCAGGCAGTCTTCAACAATTGCCTCGGCCGGACCCAATCCGACGGGGTATTCGCATTAACTCCCGGAGCGCCTGTTCCCGCGGCGAAAGTCGGGTCTCTGACGATGACCAACTCAAGTGGAGACAGCCTTGACCAGATCTCCAACTTCCAATCGATCGGCGGATTCACTGCGACGTGGAAGCGGGGCAGCTAATGGTCGGCGTCACGAAGATCGTGAGGTCAGTTCAAAGAGCCGCTTGACCATGTGAGCCCAATCATCGAGACGGTTCCAAGTAGAACCCATTTGGGGTGCTCTCCAACGTGGCCACGCACTCAGATCCTGTCGCCAGATTGAGCGGGCGACAGGATCGGTGGTCAGCCGCCTGAGTTGGCGGCCGTGCCCGCCCACAGGATCGAACCCGACTTCGTGAGCAGGTCGAGCTCGCCGTTGTTCTGGAGCACCAGCGAGGTGGCGACGCCAGCCTTCGCCTTGGGCGCCCACGCCAACGTGCTCGTCGAGGTGGTCAGCTGGAGGTGGCCATTCGACTGGAGGGTCAGGAGCCGTCCCTTGTTCTTGCCGTTGGTCACGGACTCGAAGAGGTGGGCGCCGCTCTTGACCTTGTAGACGACGAGGTTGCCGTCAGACTGCAGCACCATTCGATACAAGCCATTGGCCGAGTCGAGCTCTTGGTTCACGCTGAGCGTGGGTTGGGTGGCGGTCAAGCGGTCATCGGCCGCTGGTGCACGCACCTCGGTCGACGAGGCGGAGGACCCGTTCGCGTTCGAGGCGGTGACCGTGAAGTCGTACTTGGTCCAGGCCGTCAGCCCTGGGATCGTCGCGGAAGTGGCCGACGGCCCGACGGTGGCGATCGGGGTCCCGGACTCGCCACCCGGTGTCGTGCCCATGAAGACCTTGTACCCGGTGACCGGCGTGCCGCCGGTCGATGCGGGAGCGGCCCAGGAGATGGTGACCGAGTGATACCCGGTCAGCGAAGACACCGAAGTCGGCGCGCTCGGCACGGTCGACGGGGTGACCGCGGCTGACGCCACCGAGGCCGCGCCGGTCCCTCCGATGCTGGTCGCGGTGATACGGAACGTGTAGCTGTCGCCATTGGTCAGCCCGCTCACCACGATGGGAGCCGTCGCACCAGAGGCGGTCTGACCTCCCCTCGATGCCTTGGTCTTGTCGGTGGCGGTGACCTGGTAGCTGGTGACCGGCGAGGCGCTCGACGGTGCGGTGAAGGTCACCGACGCCTGCGCATTGCCTGGCGAGGCGCTCACGGCTGTCGGTGCGCTTGGAGGTGAGAGGACTTTGAGCTCGACGACGCCGCTCGTGGTCTTATCATTGGTGTTGGTCACGAAGACGTTGCCCGATGAGTCGGCCGCGATCCCCTCGAGGTAGTCCAGGCTCGACGCGGTCGCCAGCCCGGCCGTGGGGTCGCCCTTCGTGCCGTTGCCGGCGATGATCGACAGGGTCCCCGTCGATGTCACCTTCTCGATGTCGTAGTTCTGGCGATCGGCGATGTAGACGTTGCCTGACGAGTCGACCGCCACGCCCTCTGGGTAGCTCAGCCCTGACTGGAAGGCCGGGCCTTCGGTCGGGGCGACTGCTGAGCCGTTGCCAGCGATGATCGAGAGTGCGCCGGCGGGCGTGACCTTCTCGACCCTGTTGTTGTTGCTGTCCGCGATGTAGACGTTGCCCGACGAGTCGACGGCGACGCCGAGCGGGTTGAAGAGCGGCGAACTCGTGGCAGGGCCGGGAACGGGGACCCCCGTCGCGCCGCTGCCAGCGACGACCGAGAGCGTTCCGCCCGGG